>JAPUKG010000480.1 GCA_027295775.1 Pseudomonadota bacterium | reverse complement strand
GTCCGGCGACTGCGGGTCGATCCGCCGGCGGTCGCAGCGTACTGGATCGACCGCATCGAGCGCCTGCTCCGGACCTGCGTGCGCGACCGGGAGAAGCTCTCGGCGGACCGCAGCCTGGACGTCTACTTCCACGAGTTCATGGCCGATGACGTGGCCACCGTCGAGCGCATCTACGCGCTCGCCGATCTCCCGATGACCGCCGAGGCGCGCGCGCGCCGCGACCGCTACATGGCCGAGAACCCGCGCGGCAAGCACGGCCGGATCCGGTACGACCTGAAGGCGGACTTTGGCGTCGACCCGGATGAGCTTCGCGAGCGCTTCCGCTTCTACACCGACCGGTTCCCGGTGGAGATCGAGGGATGAGCCCGGCGGTCACCTTCGACTTCAGCGGCTGCCGCGCCCTCGTCACCGGCGGTACGAGCGGAATCGGCGCCGCCATCGCCGCCGGGTTCCGCGACGCGGGCGCAGACGTCACCATCACCGGGACGCGCGACGCCGCCTCGGACTACGATCGCGAGCTCTCGGGATTCACCTACCACCGCCTCCAGGCGACCGAGTCCGGCGATGCGCGGCGGCTGGCGGACTCGCTCGGCGGACTCGACGTCCTGGTGAACAACGCGGGCGCGAACCTCCCCGGCGGACGCAACGAGTGGGAGCCGGACGTCTTCGAGGAGTCGGTCGCCATCAACCTGTTCGGCGCCTTCCGCCTGGCGCTGGCCTGCAAGAGCCGGTTGGCGGAGAGCGACGTCCACGGCGGGGCGAGCGTGATCAACCTGGCCTCGATGGCGTCGTTCTTCGCGGTCCCGATCGTGCCGGGCTACGGCGCCGCCAAGGCAGGCATCGTGCAGATGACCAAGAACCTGGCCGCCGCCTGGGCCGTCGACGGCATCCGCGTGAACGCCGTCGCGCCGGGGCTCGTGGAGACCAACATGACCGCGCCGATGAAGGGCATCGAGGCGCTCGAGAAGCCCCATATCGGGCGGACACCGATGGCACGCTGGGGAGCACCCGAGGAGGTGGCACCCGCGGTGCTGTTCCTGGCCAGCCCGGGCGCGCGCTTCGTAACCGGTCAGACCTGGAACGTGGACGGCGGCTACTCGATCGTCTGAGCCCGCTCGCGCGCAGTTCAGTCCGCGAGTGATTGATAGGCCGCCATCGCCAGGCTGCCGCCGCGGATGTCGCCGAGCAGATCCGACGCCATGCGGTTCATCACGTAGCTGATGGTGAGGCGGGCGTCGAGATCGATCAGCGCCAACGATCCACCCCAGCCGCCCCAGAAGAACATGCGCTCGTTGGGACTGAGCGCCAGCAGGTCCGACCGGAGGCCGAAGCCCATCCCGAAGCGGATCGGCAGGCCGAGCACGAGGTCGGTGCCGTTTGTCTGCTCCTCGAGGATGCCTTCCACGGTCTCGGGCGAGAGGAGTCGCACGCCGTCCACCGTTCCCCCGCACGCCAGCGCCGAGTGCACGCGCCCCACGCTGCGCGCGTTGCCGGTTCCGCCGGCGGCGGGAATCTCCGCGCCGCGCCAGGCCCGGGTCCGGGGCTCGTCACCGCGCAGCACGCAGCTCTGGTGGGTGCGGGCCGCGACGGAGCCGTCCTGCGGAAGCTGGTCGGCGAGCGTGCGCTCGGGAGGAATCAGCTCGCCCACGCGCGCGTCGTGCACCGGGTCGAGCCCGATGTGGAAGTCGGCACCCAGGGGCTCCGCCACCTCCTCCCGGAAGAAGGTGCCGATGCTGCGGCCGGTCACGCGGCGCACGAGCTCACCCTGGAGATAGCCCTGGGTCATCGCGTGATACCCGGACGCCGTTCCCGGCTCCCACCAGGGGGACTGCCCGGCGAGCTGGGTGACGACGCGATCCCAGTCGTAGAGCGTCTCCACCTCGATGGGAGGATCGAATCCGGAGAGGCCAGCGCTGTGACTCATCACATGGCTCCCCCGCACCTCCTCCTTGCCGTTCTGCGCGAACTCGGGCCAGTACTTGGCCACCGGCTCGGACAGCTCGAGCTGCCCGCGGTCCGCTAGCATGAGCACGCACAGGGACGCCATCGTCTTGGTGGTCGAGTAGACGTTGATGATGGTGTCCTCGACCCAGGGCGCGCCGCCCGGCCCCGCCGTGCCGGCCCACAGATCCACCACCGGTCGTCCCTCCAGGGTGACGAACACGCTGGCGCCGACCTCGTCGCGCTGTTCGAAGTTGGCGAGGAAGGCCGTGCGCACCGGCTCGAATCGCGCATCGCAGTGGCCCTTGGGCTCGATGGTGGGCTCCATGGCAAGCTCCGTGGCTGTGGGTCGCGCCTACTATGCCCGCTGCAGTCCAGTGAGTTCAAGTCACTGGGCGCATCGCGTACCAATCCGTGCCACAGTGTGAGCCGGAGGACCCCCCATGAGCACGGGCTTCGCGCTCGACAAGCCCTTCGTCCTGCTCGGCGTGGACCAATCGTACTTCACCCGCAAGATGTCGGGCTACTTCGACTACAAAGGCCTGCCCTGGCGCCTGAAGCGCTTTGGCGGCGGCAGCGCCGAGGTGCGCGCCGCCGGCTGGACCGGCGGCATCCCCGCGGTCAGGACGCCCGACGGCGAGATCATGTGGGATACGACGGCGATGATCCTGCACCTGGAGCAGCGCTTCCCCGAGCATCCGGTGCTGCCCCCCGACCCGGTGCAGCGCTTCCTCTGCTTCCTGCTCGAGGACTTCTCGGACGAGTGGCTCTACCGCCCGGCGGTCGGATCGCGCTGGCTCTACGAGGAGAACAGACGGCACGGGAGCTGGGACCTGGCCCGCGACATGAGCGTCGAGTTCCCGGTCTCGGGCGAGCAGGCGCGGCAGATGGTCACGGGCATCATGCAGGGCTCGATCGGTCGCCTGGGCGCCACGGCCGGGAACATCGACGCGTGGATCGAGGAAGTGCTGAAGCCGTGGCAGCGCACCCTGTCGGCGCACCTGGAGCGGGAAGCGCATCCCTACCTTTTCGGCGCGCGGCCGTCCCTGGCGGACTTCGCGTTCTTCGGCGGCAACGCCGCGCACTTCGCCAACGACCCGCTGTGCCGCCGCTGGAGCGACGAGGTCGGGCCCGCCGTCGTCGCGCACACCCACCGGCTGCTGGAGCCGGACGACCAGACCTTCGGTGACTGGCTCGCCCCGGGTGAGATCCCGGACAGCCTGGTCGCGGTCCTCGCAGAGGTGGGCCGCCTCTACCTGCCGTGGGTTGCCCGCGCCACTGCCGAGGGCGCGGCGGACGTCGGCTTCGCCAGCGGCGCCCCGGCCCCGATCGACACCACGCCGTTCCTCACCGAGGCGCGCGGCGTGCTGCTGGCGCGCTACGTCGAGGCGCGCAGCGACGCCCTCGACGCGGTCCTCGACCGGGCCGGCATCCGGCGCTGGTTCGCGGATCACGTCGACGGGGCCGGCGCGATCCCGGATCTGGAGTCGCCGCCCCGCCCGACCCTCAACCAGCCGTTCCCGTCGAGTCCGGTCCAGGCGCCGTGAGCGCCGACCCCGTCCGGTGCGGTTTCGCGCGATTCGTGCTCACCCAGGTCCGACTCGAGCTGGCGGCCCGCCGACGGGCACGCCTTGCCGAGCTGCGCCGCTGACTCCTATCCTGCGCTGCGAGCGCCATGCCGGACTTCCTCGCCGACTCACGGATCGAAGTGGACCCCGACGGGGGGCCCTGCCGCGCCACGCTCTCCCCGGACTGGGCCGTCTGGGGCCCGAACGGCGGATACGTGGCCTCCATCGCCCTGCGCGCTGCGATTGCGCGCAGTCGGCTCCCGCGCCCGGCGAGCTTCCAATGCCACTTCCTCGCGGTGGGCGAGTTCGCGCCGGTGGAGCTCCACGTCACCTCACTGGGCGGCGGCAAGCGCGCCGAGTCGCTGCGCGTCGACGTGATCCAGAAGGACCGCCTGCTCATGGCCGCCACCACCTGGATGATCGACGACGGCCTGCGGGGCTACGAGCACGACTTCGGCTCGGCGCCCGACGTCCCCGGCCCCGGTGAGCTCGAGAGCTTCCAGGAGCGGGTCGGCGACGAGTACGAGCAGTGGTTCCCGATCTGGCGGAGCATGGAGGGCCGGCCGGTCCGGTGGCGCGAGGAACCCGGGAAGCCGGAGAACCACACCTGGCTGCGCTTCAATGAGACGCCGATCCCGGATCGCGAAGCCGACGCCGTGCGCCAGCTCTTCTGGCTCGACTTCCCCGGCTGGAACGCCACGATCGCGGCGCACGGCTGGCCCTTCCCGTACCTGTGTCCCAACCTGGACCTGACCGTTCAGTTCCACCGTTTCGCGCCCGAGGCGGACTGGATGCTGGCCGAGGGCTGGGTGCCCCTCGCCGTCGACGGAGTCATCGGCTGCGTCTCGCGCATCTGGAGCGAGGACGGGAAGCTCCTGTCCACGGGCACGTCGAAGCACATCTGCCGCCCCAACCCGCAGTACGAGGAAGAGCTGGCCCGCGCCCGCGCGGAGGGCCTGATCCCGGACGCGCCGAGCTAGAGCCCGTACTTCTTCAGCTTGCTCCAGAGGGTTCGCTCGCCGATTCCGAGAACCGTGGCGGCCTCCGCCTTGTTGTCGTTGGTGGCAGCCAGGGCGCGCAGGATGGTGCGGCGCTCGACGTCCGCGACCGCCAACGAGAGGTCGAGGTTTCCGTCGGGCTCGGGCTCGGCCGTGCCCGGAAGCAGGCTGCGCACCAGGCTCTCCGGGATCTCGTCGCCGTCGGCCAGGACGGCGGCGCGCTCCATCAGGTTGCGCAGCTCTCGCACGTTCCCGCGCCAGCCGTAGCCCTTCAGCAGGGCGATGGCCCGCTCGCCCAGCGCGAGATCGCCCTTGCCGAACTCCTGGCCGAACTCGCGCAGGAAGGTGACCGCGAGGCCAGGCACGTCTTCCCTGCGATCTCGAAGCGGCGGCAGCTCGATGCGGAAGACGTTCAGGCGGTAGAAGAGATCCTCGCGGAAGCCCCCCTCCCGGGTCTCGGACTCGAGGTCTCGGTGGGTCGAGGAGACGATGCGGACGTCCACCAGGATGCGCCGGTTGCTGCCCACGGGCTCGACCACGCCCTCCTGGATCACGCGCAGGAGCTTCGCCTGGAGGGCGACCTCCATGTCTCCAATCTCGTCGAGGAAGAGCGTCCCGCCGTCGGCAGCCTGGAACTTCCCCTCCCGGTCGGCGTGCGCGCCGCTGAAGGCGCCGCGCACGTGGCCGAACAGCTCGCTCTCGAGCAGATCCCGCGGAATGGCGGTGCAGTTCAGCGGAACGAACAGCTTCTCGCTGCGCGGGCTCAGCTTGTGAATCGCGCGGGCGACCAGCTCCTTGCCGGTTCCGGTCTCGCCGGTGATGAGCACCGCCGATCGGGTGGGCGCCACCTTCGAAATCAGCTCGAAGACGTCGCGCATGGGAGACGAGTCGCCCACGATGTTCTCGAACGCCGCGGGCCGGTCGACCTGCTCGCGCAGGTAGCGGTTCTCGGTCCGGTAGCGCGACAGCTCGAGGGAGCGCCGGATCAGGATCTCGAGGGCGTCCACGTCGAAGGGCTTCGCCAGGTAGTCCACGGCGCCGAGCTTCATCGCTTCCACCGCCGTCTCGACCGTTCCGTAGGCGGTGAGCACCACGATAGGCACCTCTTCGTCGAGCTCTCGCAGGCGGCGCATGAACTCGATGCCGTCCACCCGAGGCATCTTCAGATCGGTCAGCACCAGCTCGACCTTCTCCCCGCGCAGGTACTCGAGAGCGTCCTCCGCGCTCTCGAACGCTTGGGACTCGAGCGAGAGCCGCTCGAGCAGAATCTGCAGCACGCGCCGGGTGCGGCGATCGTCATCGACGAGGAGCACACGTTTCATGGATTCGACCCCGCAGGCGGTAGCTCGACCCGGAAGCAGGCGCCCGCCCCTACCTCGGTCTCCAGAACGATGCGTCCCCCGTGCTCGTACACGACGCGCTTCACAAAGGTCAGCCCGAGGCCCACGCCGTCGTCGCGCGAGGTGACGAAAGGGCCGAAGATCTTCTCGCGAAGGTCCTCGGGAATGCCGGGACCGTCGTCGCTCACCTCGAAGGCCACGGCGCCCTGCTCGGTGCGGTGGGTGCGGATCTGGATGCGTCCGCCGTCGTCCAGCGCCTGAATGGCGTTCACGAGCAGGTTCAGGGTCACCTGGTACAGAAGCTCGTCGTCGGCCAGCGCGACCAGGTCTCCCCGGGAAGGCACCCGGACGATCCGGATGCCCTTCTCCTGCGCCTGCGGCTCCGCGAAGTCGACCGCGCGGAACACGGGTTCGGCGATCCTCGTCTCCTCCAGATGGAGCGCGCGGGGCCGAGCCAGGTTGAGGAGATCGTCGACCACCCTGCCGAGGCGGTCCACCTCGGCCCGGACGAGCTGGGCGAGCTCGTTGGCGTTCTCGCGGTTGCCCTCGGCCAGGGCTCTCTCCAGCATCTGGGCCGAGCTGCGCAGGACGCCGAGCGAGGTGCGGACCTGGTGGGCGACGCCGCCGGCGAGCTCCCCCACGAAGGCGAACTTGGCCGCCTCGACCACATCTCGCTGGGCTTGATCGAGCTCCGAGGCCATCTGGTTGAACGCGGCGGCCAGCGTTCCGACCTCGTCCTCGCTCCGGACCGGCGCGCGAAAGGAGGACGCCTCGCCCCGCGACAGGTTGCGGATCGCCCTCGTGAGCTCGGTCAGGGGACGCACGACGCGCCCGGCACCGAGGGTGGCCAGCACCAGCGCCACCGTCAGCACGAGGCCTAGCGCCACGGCGAGCCGCACCGTCAGCCGGCGCACGGGGACCAGTGCCGCGTCGATCGGCTCGGCGATCAGCAGCCGCCAATCCGCCAACTCGGAGTCGACTGCAGCGCGACCGACGAGGAGACCGTCTCCGGTCACGTAGTCTCCCCGCTCCTCGTCGCCCGCGAGCGCGGCCCAGTCAGGGGAATCCGGCGCCGCGAGGCCCGATCCCGGGACGGTGCCTCCGATCACCTGGCCGTGTCGCCCGATGACGATCACGTTCGTCTGGAGACCCATTTGCGCGAGATCCTGCTGGACGTCCCGGCTCACCTGGGTCACTCCCTCCCAGTCGTAGACCCCGACCAGGGCGCCGATCACGGCGCGGCTGCCATCCGGGTCGCCCACCGGGGTGGCGATGGCGATCCGAAGACCCGCTCGACCCGCTCGACTCGGAGGGATGGCGGGACCGTCGAGTCGCTCCGCGCCGGCCAGAGCGGCCCTCACCGCGCCCGTCCACGGCGCCGGCCTGCCGATGGAGCTCGGATCGCTCGACGCGATGACGCGGCCCTGACGGTCCGCCACCAGGTAGTCCAGACGTATCGGATTCCCACCACGGAGAACGGCGAGCGCCGAGGAGATGCGCTTGTCGATGTCGTCGACCCGGATCTCGCGCATCACGTCCTGTCGCGCGAGGCTCCGCAACGCCTGCAGCTCCGCGTCGACCACGCCGGCCAGCCGCTCGGCAGTCTGGCCCGCTTCGCGCGCGAGATGGCGCCCGATGACGCTCTGCAGCGAGCTCCGTCCACTGTCGTACGCGAGCAGGCCATAGAGGAGGCCGGGCAGGACGATGAGTGTCGTGGAGAACACCAGCAACTTGCCGCGAAGGGACAGAGGGAGTAGGGTCGGCTCCCGATCGTTCACGGGTTCGCGCAATCGTGTGGTGCTCATGCCTGGCTACGCATTTCCGTTGCGAAAAGAGCCTACCACCAGACGCTCCGGCCTGGCCCTAGTCCGGCCCCCGCTTCTGGTTCTCCTCCTTCTCCTCTGCGCCGGACCCAGCGCGGGGGAGGAGAAGCCCACTCCCGAGGACCTCTCTTCGGTCAGCGAGGAGTCGGTATTCAGCATTGACACTGCGATCGGCCCGGTGGAATATCGGCTCGGTCGCGGGCTCCACCTGGGCAAGACGGGCCTCACGCTGGGCGGCTTCAGCACGTTCGAGGCCGAGGTCGACAACGACGGCGAGTACGTGCTGGAGTTCGACACCAACCTTCTGGCGCTCCTGCAGCCACTTCCGTACTTCCGCGCGTTGGCCGAGATCGAGCTGGGCG
>JAPUKG010000048.1 GCA_027295775.1 Pseudomonadota bacterium | reverse complement strand
AGGTGAAGATGGAAGGAGGGCGTCGGTGCTGCCGGCGCCCTCTTTGCGTGAGAGGGAGGCGACACCGAACCGGGTCTATCGCCGGCCCAGCGGAATCGGCCGGCGCGCCGCCAATGCCGATGCGCTGAACAGCGTGTCGTCGAGCGGCGGGTTGACCGCGATCTGGTCGATGCGGACCTCGGTCTCGGTGTGGCGGGTGCGGTTGGTGACGTAGATGCGAGTGGGGACGACGTGGCCGCCGATCGTGCGCATGGCGGCGCGGGGCGCGCGCAGGATCTTGAAGGGCTCGCTGGACCCTCGCTTGTAGTAGCGGACCTCCAGGATCGCGAAGTCGGAGGCGGCGATGGCAAAGTGGACCTCGTGGTAGCCCGAGCGGTAGCGGGGCGTCGCAGCGATGATGAACACATCCTCTCCCTCGACGCGCGCGCGGCCGGCGTCGCGGACCCGGTAGTCGCCGGGGCGCCGGTGCTCCAGGTCCTCCCAGGAGAGGTCGGTGCCCAGGAAGGCGTCGGCGCGCTGGGCACTGGTGACGCGGCGGACGCGCTCCTCCGAGGGCAGGTAGACGAACAGGTCGTCGCTGCGGTCCGCGTTCTCGACACGCAAGAGAGCGGTCCCGCGCAGCCACTCGGGGTGGGTGAAGCGCCCCAGGCTCTGGACGCGGCCGTCGACGCGCTTGCTCGCCATCTCCAGCACGCGACTGCGCTCCTCGCCGCTCGGGCTGCGCAGCACGAGATGGAGTCGCTGGGTGACGTCGAGCTCGTAGCGGTTCTCGAAGGCGCGGGCCAACAGAGAGGCCGGCGAATCGTCCCCGTCGGCCTGAGCCGGGGAAACGCCCGCCACCAACATCGGCAGGCCGAACGCGAGAGCGGCGGCGACCCTAGGCAGCACGTTCGTCGGCTCCGGCCACGAGCGCGATCCGAACCCGGGTTCCCACTCCGGGCGCAGAGCTGAGCTCGATCGTCCCGCCCATCCCCTCGACGAGCTCGCGGCTGATGGCCAGACCGAGGCCGTCCCCCCTTGCCGGCCGGTCGCTGTAGAAGGGCTCGAAGGCGCGTCGCAGACACGCAGCGGACATTCCGCAGCCGCGGTCGACGACGTCGAGGATCACACGATCACCGTCCAGGGCCACGGCGATCTCCACGAGCTCATCCCCGTCGCTGGCGAGCAGTGCGTTCTCGAGGACGTTCACCAGCGCGCGGACCAGCGCGTCCTCGTCGCCGGAGGGCCGGGGCATGACGGGTGGCCGGCGCACGAAGATCCGGTCGCGGCCGTGCAGTCGCGCAACGGAGCGAACGACCCGCTCGAGGGCACGGTCCAGGAAGACGGGGGTACTTCGAGCCGACCGGGCGGGGTCCGGCTTGTCATCGAGAATGGATCGGAGCGTGTGCCGGACCTCCTCGGCCAGATCGGCGATCGTCTCCGCATCGCGAGCGGCGCGATCGCGATCCGCGAGGTGCCGCGGAAGCGCTCGGGCCACCCGTTCGAGCACACCCAGCGGCTTGCCCAGATCGTGCACCAGGCTGGCGCCAACCCGGCCCACCGCCGCGAACGCCTCTGCCTCCACGAGCTCGCGGACGAGCTCGGCCCGGTGCAGGGCGAGCGCGGACTGGGCGCACAGAGCGCGCGCGAAGCCGCGCTCCTCGCTCGAGTAGGGCAGGCGGTCCGAGGCGCCCCCGATCAGAACGATCCCGAGGACTCGGTCGTCGCTCCGCAACGCGGCCACGAGCTCGACGCCGGCCGCGCGCAGGGCTACGGGGTCTTCGCCCGCGTGCGCCTCCTCTTCGGCCAGATGCAGGAGGTCGCGGTTCGCGAGCGAGCGCGCAGCCTGCTCCGCAGCCCGCGCGTCGAGACTCGCCACCCCGCCCTCGGCGAACGCGAGTCGCCAGCCCCGGTGGTAGGGCAGCAGGACCGAGACGCCGACAGAGCGGATGCCGCGTCTCAGGAACCGACACAGGCGCTGGGCCAAGAGGTCGCTGTCGCTGGTGTCGACGAGCTGGCGAGCGTGCTCGTTGGCCAGGCGCCGCAGACCCTCGGATTCGGGGCGGATCCATTGGCGCAGCCCCCGCTGAAGCGGGCCGCGGAGGACTGCGGCCAGCGCCGCACCCGTGAATGCGACCGCGAAGAGGAGCCCGGGGTCGAGCCCAGGCACGATTCTCGAGGCGAGGACGGCGACCGCGCCGACGCCCAGCCCCGAGACCGCGACCGACGTGATCTGGGCCGCGGCCCTGCGCACGTCCGTACCGACGTCGAAGAGCTGGTAGCGCGAGATCGCGTAGCCCACGGGCACCGGCAGGAGCGCCCCACCGAGAAGCGCTGCGTCGAACGCGCTTCTGCCCCCTTGCACCGCCACCGCTGCGAAGCCCACGGACACCGCCGAGACGACCAGCGCGCCCCAGAGCGCCACCCGCGCGCGCGCCCGCTCGAGGGCGGAGCGCGACTCCCGGACCGCCAGGCCGCAGCTCGACACGAGAGCGATCCAGGACGCCACGCACAGGATCTCCGACGAGCGGAGGGCCATCTCGGTCACCGCCGGCACCCGTTGTGCGTCGGCCAGCGCCATAGCGGTGAGAACGGCGCTTCCTCCGTAGAAGAACCCGAGCAGACGCGGGTACGCGCGGACGATGTCGCGCTCACGGGGGAACGTCAGAGCCAGGTGTCCGAGTGCGGCGGGCAACCCGCAGCTCGCCGCGATCCCAGGCGTGCGAAGCGCCGGGATCCAATCGCCGAGCAGGCGCTCCGCAATCAGCACCGAGAGCGCCGAGAAGGTGAGGAGCAGGGGCAGCGCCGCCGGCGAGGACGACCGGCGCAGCACGAGCAACGCCATGCCCAGCGCAACGGCTGCTGCGATGGCCGCGGTGGCCAGGCGACCGGGCACCGGGGTCTCGAGGCCCGCCGGAGCCAGCGCGAGAACGCCGGCCGCGGCCAGTCCCAGGGTTGCCGCGGGGAGCCCCACCGCAACCAGCACAGCCACCTGGCGCCACCCCATCACGACATCGGCTCCAGCGCCCGGGCCCTGATGTGTCCCCGGCTAACGGCCAGCAGCAGCGCCGGCAGCACCACGAGATCCGCCACCAGCGCGGCCAGAATGGAGATGCCCGACAGGAAACCGAAGCTCGCGACACTGGCCCAGGACGAGAGCGTCAGCACGAAGAAGCCGGCAGCCAAGGCGAAGGACGTGGTCACCACCGCGCGCCCCACGTGGACGACCGACTCGTGGATCGCCGCGGTCGGTGGCACGCCGGCGTCGATCCGGCGACGGTACTGGGAGAGGAGGTGCACCGTGTCGTCCACTGCGATGCCGAGCACCACGGCGGCCACCATCGCGGTCCCGATGTCGAGATAGATCCCCCAGAGACCCATCGCCCCGAGACAGACGATCACCGGCAACAGATTGGGGAGCGTCGCCAGGAGTCCCCACCACGCCGAGCGCAGGAAGATGGCGATCAGGACGGAGACGACGAGGGTGGCAGTGGCGAAGCTGCGCAGCTGGGTTCGCTGCACCTCTTCCACCATGTGATAGGACGCGGACAGCGGCCCCGTGAGTGCGAAGCTCCAGCTCTCGGGGAGCTCTCGGGTGAGCGCGTCGCGGGCGTTCGCGAGCAGCCGCTCGGACGTGGAGTGGGACTCGGCCGCCACCGGTACCGAGAGGCGGAGCGCGCGGCGGTCGAACCCAACCCAGCGGCCGAGATACCGGGGATCCTGGAGCTCGGCCAGGAACAGGAGCTCCGCGTTCGCCTGGGCCGAGGCGCCGGGTCGCTCGAAGGCGGGATCGTCGTCGTGCAGGAGGCGGTTCAGCCGGGAGAGCGGCTGGAGCAGCGAGTCGGCGGCACCGAGCCCGTCCACCGCGGAGAGGGCGGCCGCCGCCCGGTCGACCCGGGCGAGCACGGCAGGATCGCGCACGACGGCGCCTTCGGGAAGTTGGAGCTCCACTTCGAGGGTCGAGGACTCGCGGAGTCGCTCCTCCACGAAGCGGATCCAGCGCACCACGTCGCTCTGCTCGCCGAACAGGTGCTCCACGTCGACTTCCACTCGGAGACGGGTCATCCCGAATCCGCACAGGATCGCGACGACCGCCGCCGCCATCAGGATCCATCCCGTGTGCTCCTCCGACACGCGCACGATCTGGCGCAACGCCGTCCGCCAGCCCCCGGTGCAGGGCGGCGCGGGCAGGGGCGCGGCGCGCAGCAGAGCGGGAAGGAGCGTGAACGTGAGCACCAGGGCGCCGGTCACGCCCACCGCCGCGATCACGCCGAAGCGAACGAAGCTCACCGCCCCGCTCGTCGCGAAGGAGAGGAAGCCCGCCGCCGTGGTGAGGGACGCCACGACGCAGGCGGGTCCCACGTCCGCCGCCGCTGCCCGGATGCGCGCCCCGCGATCGGCCCCCCCCTCTGCCGCGCAGCGCGAGAGCAGGTGCACGGCGTTGCACACGCCCACGACCAGGATGAAGGGCGCGAGCGCCTGGGTGACCGCGGTCTGGGGCCAGCCGAGCCAGCCCATGACACCGAAGCTCCAGCCGACCGCGACCCCCACGGTGACGAGGCACGCGAACGCCACGTACGCCGAGCGAAACAGCGCGAACACGATCAGCCCGATCAGGGCCACGATCGCCGGAACCAGGCGGAATGTGTCCTCCTGGAGATCCCGCCCCGCCACCACGAACTCGACCGGATCACCCACCAGGTGAAACTCGAAGCCAGCCTCGCGGAACGGCGCCAGCGCCTCCTCGAGCGCGTTCATGACGCGGACATTCACATCGCTGCCCGAGGACGCGAGCTCGATCAGGATGGCGCCGACCCGCCCGTCGGGCGAGACGAGGCGGTCGGTCCAGAGTGGATCGGCGAGTGCGCGCTCCGCCAGCAGGGCCCGGTCGCGACTCACCTCGCCGCCCTCCACCAGGCGCCGTACGGCGAAGCCATCGTGGCCGGGAACGAGCAGCGAGCTGGTGGCGGGGCTCTCGACGGCGAGCACGCCGTCCACCGGCTCGAGGTACGTGGCCACGGTGTGGGCCATGCGGAGCGCGGCGGGGTCGAAGACCGATCGACAGGGAGCTTCCCCTTCGCAGCTCCACACGGCCGCGGCCGGCAGCCCGCCGCCGAAGCGAGCGAGGAAGCCGTCGAGCTCGCGGACGGCCGGATGGTCGGGCCCGACGTACGCGCGGAAGCCGGCGTCGACGGTCAGACGCAGCGCGCCGGCGCACAGGGCCGCGCTCACGAGCAACGTGATCGCGATCGTGGCCCCCGGCCAGCGGAGGGAGATGCGCGCGAGGAACGCCATCCCTCAGCCTCGGGTCGGGTTCTCGAGCAGCCCGTACTTGCGGGCGCGGTAGATGACGGCGCCGCGGCTCAGCTCCAGCCGGCGCGCCACCTCCGCGAGGTTGCCGCCGCACTCCTCGAGGAGCTGCACCAGCTCTTCGCGCTGACGCGCCTCGCGCCGGCGACGAAGGGAGCGGACGCCTTCGGGCATCTCGCGCAGCAGTGCGCGAACCCGCTCCCCCGAGATCTCGCCTTGGGGCGAGAAGGCGATCAGCTTCTCGAGAACCGTAGCCAGCTCGCGCACGTTGCCCGGCCAGGGCCGCGCCTTGAGCCGCGCCAGCGCGCCGGGCTGGACCCGGCAGTCCTCTCGGCCCAGAGACGCACCGATCTCCTTGACCAGCACGCCGACCAGCTCCGAGAGGTCTCCGATTCGCTGGCGAAGGGGCGGCAGCACGACCGTGAAGCGGGACAGCCGCTCGGCCAGCTCGGGCAGGAACGCGCCCTCTCGCGCGCGGCGAGCGAGATCGTCGGAGGAGGATGCGTACACCCGCGCCACCGGCGACGGCGTCGAGTGCAGCACGTCCAGCCAGCGCGCCTGCTCGCGGAGCTCGAGCCGGCCGACCTCGTCCAGGTACACCGAGGCGCCTCGCGTCGGCGGTCTCCTACCGACTGCGTTGTCCCCGGTGCCCGCAGCGCCGCAGCGGAGCGAGACGAGTGGCACATCGGCCCGCGCCCCCAGCTCGTGGAGAACTCGCACCACGCGATCCCGTCCGGTTCCCGGCTCCCCCTGCACGAGCACCGGAACCGAGAGGGACGCGAGCGCCGCGATCCGCTCGCGCACGCGCCGCATCCCCGCGCTTCGCCCCACCAGCCGACGCTCGATCTCATCTCGCGCCGGACCCTGCGAGGACGCCACGAGCCGCCGCGCGCGCGGGATCAGCCCGTCGAGATCATCGGGGAAGGTCAGAAACTCCTGTGCGCCGGCCTTGATGGCCGCCACCGCCGAAGGCACGTCGCCGTAGGCGCTG
>JAPUKG010000479.1 GCA_027295775.1 Pseudomonadota bacterium | reverse complement strand
GCCACATCCATGGAAGGGCCCAGCCTATCTCACTGAGCCCCCGCTGTCCCCACGGGAAGCAGGTCCGGTGTCAGCGCAGGTACCCCAGCTCGCGGAGCTGCTCCGCCGTGTCGGGGTCCAGGTCCCCCAAAGGAGACGGCCGCTCGCCGGCGCCCGGCTGGGACGGGTGGGGCGGGCGGCCTCCGGCCCGCTCCACGAACGCGTCGAGGAGCGCGCCGAGCTGCTCCGCGTCGGCCGCGCGGTCGCCCGCGAGGTCGCGCAGCTCGCCCGGATCGCCTCGGGCGTCGAACAGCTCGACACCGCCCGGTGTGGATGCGATCAGCCGCAGGCCGCCCCGCTCCACCGAACGCAACCGCCGCGCGAAGGGCGCGAACACCTCGGGATGGGCGGAGACCAGCTCCGGCGGCAGGTTCGAGAGCGCCTGGAGCGGGTAGTAGTACTCGGCGAAGACGGGACGCTCCTCCAGGCCAGATGCCGCGAGCAGGTCCCTGCCGGGATACTCGCCCCCCGGCGACGCCGCGCCGGCCCGAGCCAGGAGGGTGGCGAACACGTCGACGAGGCTCACCGGCTCCTCGCGCACCCAGCCCGCGTCCTCCAGCCCCGGCCCAGCGAGGATCAGGGGAACCCGCACCGTGGTCGCGTAGAGCTCGAAGGCGTGCCGGAAGCGGCCGTGCTCCCCGAAGCTCTCGCCGTGGTCGGCGGTGACGACGACGAGCGCGTCGCCCAGTCCCTCGGCGGCCAGCGCGTCCAGCAGCTCGCCCACCGCGCGGTCGAGAGTGGCGATCTCCCCGTCGTAGAGGTCGCTCAGCACGGGCAGGTCCGCCGCCGCCGCCTGGGGATCGACGTAGTAGCGGCCCGGGGTGAGCGCCAGCGCGGACTCCATCCGGGCGGCGCGCTCCAGCGGCTCCAGCGACAGGAAGCGCGAGCGCTCGGGCTCGGGTGGCCGGTTGGGGCTGTGCGCCTCCATGAAGTTCACGAACAGGAAGACCGGACGCTCCGCCCGGTCCGCCAGGAGCTCGCGGACGGCGGTCACGTTCGGGTGGACGCCGTCGGGCGAGGCGGCGGGAGCCCAGGTCGTCACGAAGCGCTCGAAGCCGCGGTCGAGGCCGGTGACGGGTCCGACCAGCGGATTCGCGGACACGCCGAAGGTGGCGTAGCCGACGGCGGCCAGAATCTCGGGGAGCGTGGCTGGGTCGGGTCCCAGGCGTGGGCTCTCCTGGGTGGCGCGGTGGTGAATGGGATAGAGCCCGGTGAAGAGCGAGGCGTGGGCCGGAACGGTCCAGGCAGAAGTGGACGAGGCGTTGGCGAAGCGGACACCCCGCGCGCAGAGCGCGTCGATCCGGGGCGTGGTCGGACGGTCGTAGCCGTAACACGAGACGCGATCGGCGCGCACGGTGTCGAGCACGATCAGGACCAGATCGGGCCGCTTCGACATCTCCCCCGTGCAGCCGACGCCCAGGTCAACGGCGACCGCGATCGTCATCGCGACCGTCATCGCGCTCGCGGCACGAACCCGACCTCGGCTCAATCCGTCGCTCCGATCCTGCGCGGGGTAGCGGCGCCCGGTCGCCGCCTGCTAAACGATACCGAAGCCGTGATCCAGCAGCCTGCGGTGGTGATCGCCACCTACGACGAGCGACCCAATGTCGAGCGCCTGCTCCCGGCACTCCTCAAGCTTCACGACCGGCTGCGGATCGTCGTGGTCGACGACAACTCGCCCGACGGTACCGCCGATGCGGCCGAAGAGATCGGCCACAGCTGGCCCGACCGGGTCGAGGTGGTCCGGCGCCCGCGCAAGCTCGGCTACGGATCCGCCATCCTCGCCGGGTTGACCCGCGCCCTCGAGCTCGACCCCGAGCCCGACTGCGTGGTCACCATGGACGCCGACTTCTCCCACGATCCCCAGGCCGTGCCCCAGCTGCTGGCCGGGCTCGAGCAATACGACCTGGTGATCGGGTCCCGCTACGTCGGCGGCATCCGGATCCTCAACTGGAGCCTCTCGCGGCTGCTACTGAGCGTCTGGGCCAACCGGTACGTGGGCACGATCCTGCGCTTCGGCATCGGCGACTGCACCAGCGGCTTCCGCGCCTACCGGACCGAGCTGCTGCGCCGGATCGAGTTCGACCGCGCCGGGTCCAATGGCTATGCCTGCCTGGTCGAGATCCTCGAGATGGCGACCCACGCGGGCGTGCGTGTGCTCGAGGTACCGATCGTGTACGAGGACCGCCAGCACGGCCGTTCGAAGATGGACCGGAGCGTCATCTTCGAGGCCGCCTGGAAGCCCTGGGTCCTGCTGCTGAGGCGGCTGCGCGGCAAGGCGAGCGACTCCTAGAGTCGCTCGCCGACTAGTCATTCCTCTCTCTGACGAGCTGGAACACACTGCGCGCGCCGCCCGGAGCGATGCGGATCTCGAACTCATCGGCGAAGTAGTACCGCACCAGGTACGCCGAGCCGCCGGGTACATCGATCGGAAAGAACAGGGGAAGCCCCGCCGCGCGCGATTCCGCGAGGCTGCGGTGCAGGCGCGCCATCGCCGACTGGTGACCCAGGTTTACGAGGGGCAGCGCCACGCGCACGCCGGCGGTGCCGATCAGCAGGGCCGCCAGCACCAGCGCCAGGCCGACTCGCAGCCGCGGACCCAGCGCGCGCCGCAGCCCCAGCAGTCCCGCGGCCGTGACGACGGCGGCCCCAATCACACCCGCGGCGGGGGAGACACCGGCGAGCTGGCGCCACTCGAGGCTCATCGGGATGTGGATCGCCGTCGTGGCGAACGGGTTGAAGCCCGCCGCGTTCACGCCGCTGAAGAGGATCAGCGCGACCACGCCGGCGGCGGCGCCGAGCTCGACGCGTCCGGCATCGCGCTCGCGAAGGTCCGCCAGCCAGCGGGCCAGGAAGAGCGATAGGAACGGATAGACGGGAATCACGTACCAGGGAGCGGCCTTCGCCACGCCCAGGTAGAAGACGATCACCGCCGCCGCGAAGAGCCCGAGGATCTGCCACTCCCGCGCGCCGGGCTGGCCCCAGCGCTGCTTCAGGACCGCCGCGATCGCGACCGGGTAGGCGAAGGCGTAGGGATAGGCACCGAAGCCGATCACCCCGGCGTAGAAGACGAGGTTCGCGGCGCGCCCGCCCGTCCCCGTGGCGATGGCGCCCGAGGCTTGACCCGCCATGGTGGTCACGACCTCCCAAGCGACTGCACCGAGCAGGAACACCTGGGCCCCGTGCCACACCAGTCCGAGCGGCAGGATCACGGCGCCGGCCCGCAGCCACCGCCCGAAGTGTCTTTTCGTTGCCGGCAGCAGGGCGAAGGCCGCGAGCTCCGCGCCGATGGGAATGGCCGCGACGGGCAGCTTCAAGTTGAGGATCAACACCAGACAGAGGTGGTGGAGGAGGAACCCCGAGCTCCCCGGGGCCACCGCAGTCGCGCGCAGGAAGAGGTGGGCGGCCAGCACGAACGCAAAGCTGAGGGCGGTCTCGAGCTCGCCCGTCCGCGCCGAGTGCAGGTAGACGAACTGGAAGGTGGTGAGCTGGATCGCGCCGGCCAGGAAGGCCGTGCGTTCGCCGCCGCCCGGGAGGCTCCGCGCCAGCCGGCAGGTCGCGAGCAC
Source organism: Pseudomonadota bacterium (assembly GCA_027295775.1). Taxonomy (GTDB): domain Bacteria; phylum Myxococcota_A; class UBA9160; order UBA9160; family UBA4427; genus JAPUKG01. The sequence continues at coordinate 88 of JAPUKG010000479.1, read as the reverse complement.
GGTGGCCAGGCCCAGGACCGCCGAGCCGATCCGCACCGTCCAGAGGTTGCTGCCGAAGATCGCGATCAACAGCGCTCGCGCCCAGTAT
>JAPUKG010000478.1 GCA_027295775.1 Pseudomonadota bacterium | reverse complement strand
CCGCGCGCAGTGAGGCGAAGCCGAACGAAGGCGGGCCCCTGCGAGGCAAGCGGGCGTAGCCCGCGCGCAGTGAGGCGAAGCCGAACGTAGGCCGGCCCCCGCAAGGGGGGCGATTGAATTCGGGCCGAAGGGGGGACGCCACGGATTCGACCGACACAAGCGGGCCCGTCGTCGTCTCGATCGGCGGCGGCAAGGGGGGTGTGGGCAAGACCGTCGTCACCGCCAACCTGGCGGTGGCGCTGTCCGCCGAGGGTCGCCGCGTCGTCGCCGTCGACGCCGACCTGGAAGGCGCCAACCTGCACACGCTGCTGGGCTCGCCGCCGCCGCCTTACGGCCTCGCTGATTTCGTGGCGCATCGAGAAGACGACATCGGCAAGCTGATGATCGAGACGCCGATTCCGGGCCTGCGCCTGATCGCGGGCACCCACTCCAACCTGGGCGCGGCCCAGCCGAGCCAGAACCGGCGCGTGCAGCTGATGCGCAGTCTCCGTGAGCTCGACAGCGACTTCGTGTTGATCGACCTGGGCGCCGGAACCCACGCCTCCGCCCTCGACTACTTCCTGGTGGCGCACGTGGGGATCGTGGTGCTGGCGCCGGAACCGACCTCTGTGGAGAACGCCTATGGCTTCCTGCGCGCCGCCTTCTATCGCCGCCTGCGCCTGTCGATGCTGGGCCACCGCGTGCGCAAGGTGGTCACGGAGGCCATGGACCAGCGCAACCAGCGGGGCATTCGCACGCCCTTCGACCTGCTGCGCGAGGTCGAGGCCCTGGACCCTGAGGACGGCGCACGGTTCGTCTCGACGGTGCGAGACTTCCGGCCTCGGCTCATCGTCAACGGCGTGCGCAGCGCTGACGACGTCAAGCTCGGTTTCTCGGTCTGCAGCGTGTGCCGCAAGCACTTCGGCTTCGACCCCGAGTACCTGGGCTACGTCAATCACGACGAGGCCGTTCGCCTCTCGGTGTCGGCGCGGCAGCCCGTGCTCGACTTCCAGTCCGGCTCGGACGCGTCGATCTACCTGCAGCGAATCGCCCGCAAGCTCGCTGAAACGCACGCTCTATGAAGCCGCTCGAAGAGCAGACCCACTACGAGGCGCTCGAGGTCTTGCCCAGCACCAGCGCGGGCGACATCGAGCGCGCCTATCGCGCGGCCATGTCCGCGTTCGAGCCCGGTTCCCTGGCTCTCTACTCGGTCTTCGACGCCGAGGACTCCAAGGCCATTCGCGAGCGCATCGACCTGGCGTACCGGGTGCTCTCGGACCACAACGCCCGCGCCGCCTACGACGCCTCGGTCCGCGCCACGGCTCCTCCCGTGGACCCCGCGCAAGCGCCCGCGGAGCCGCCGCCGCGCCCCGCCGAGATCCCCGCGCCCATCGAGGAGTTCGAGGATCTCGACGATGACGAAGACGGCAACGGCTGGACTGGCGCCCGCCTGCGCCGCGCTCGGCTCAGCCGGGGGGTCGATCTCGACCACGTGTCCGTCGCGACCAAGATCAACCTCAGCCATCTCCGCTGCATCGAAGAGGAGCGCTACGACGAGCTGCCCGCCACGGTCTACGTGCGCGGCTTCGTGGACGCGTACGCGCGGTCCATCGGACTCGACCCGAACCGCGTGGCCGCCGGCTACATGAGTCGTGTAGAGGAGGCGCGCGGCAGCGCCCGGCCGCAGCGAATCCTCGGCCGGACCCCCACGCGGACCTTCCCGTTCAGCAGGAGATGAAGCAGCACGAGCGAACCCCTCCACTTCGCCGTCGACGAGGATCGCCAGGGCGATCGGCTGGATGTGGCGCTGGCGGAGCTCGTCTCCGAGTCGCGCGCCCAGGTCCGGCGCTGGATCGATGCGGGTCGGGTGTCCGTGAACGGCCTGGTCTGCCGACCGAGTCACCGGCTCGCGGCGGGGGACGAGATCGAGGCGCTGCCGCCCGAAGCCGTTCTGGGCGAGGCGCGCCCGGAGGCCATACCGCTCTCGGTCGTCTACGAGGACGCCGAGCTGATCGTGGTGGACAAGGCGCCGGGGATGGTCGTGCATCCGTCGCCCGGGCACGAGAGTGGCACCCTGGTGAACGCGCTGCTCCACCACTGCGCGGATCTCGCCGGGGTTGGCGGCGTGTTGCGGCCCGGGATCGTCCACCGCCTGGACCGGGGGACCTCCGGGGTCCTGGTGGTCGCCAAGAACGACGCGACGCACCAGGCGCTCTCGGAGCAGTTTCGCGATCACTCCATCGAACGCCTGTACCGAGCGTTCGTGCGCTGCCTGCCCAGGGCAGACGCGGGGCGGATCGAGCAGCCGATCGGCCGGCACCCGCGCGAGCGCAAGCGCATGTCGGTGCGAAGTCCCGCCGGGCGCGAAGCCCGAACGGCCTGGCGGGTGCTGCACCGCCATCCCAGCAGCCAGGTGAGCGAGCTGGAGATCCGGCCCGAGACCGGGCGCACCCACCAGATTCGAGTGCACCTGTCGTCGGTGGGCATGCCGATCGTGGGCGATCCGGTCTACGGTCGGGGGCAGCGCCGAGGGCGGACCCACGGGCTCGAGCGCCCGGCGCTGCACGCCGCCGTCCTGGGCTTCACCCACCCCGGGACGGGCGAGCGCGTTCGCTTCGAGGCGCCGTTGCCCAAGGACCTCGCCGCGTTCCGGGATCGGCTCGAGCGGGAGTCGTTGGCACGCCTCGAGCGGAAGCCACGAGGGACATGAGCGAACCGCTTCGGCATCGACTGCTGGCGGGCTGCGGCGTCGCCCACGGGTTCGGGGTACGCGGCGCGCCCGTTCCGGCGGAGGTTCTCTGTCCCGTGCAGGTTCACGGGAACGCGGTGGCGCGCGTCGGCCCGGGCTTCGCGCTCGAGCCCGAAGAGGCGGACGCGGTGGTGTCGCGTGCGTCCGGTCGCGCGGTGGCCGTCGTGACCGCCGACTGTCTGCCCGTCCTGGCGTGTTGCGACGACGGCGGCGCGGTGGCGGCGATCCACGCGGGCTGGCGAGGTCTCGGTGCGGGCGTCATCCGCAGTGGTATCGCGGCGCTGCGCGCAGAGCGTGCGGGCCCGCAGTGCTCGGAGAGTGCCTGCAGAGTGGTTGCGGTCGTGGGGCCCCACATTGGCCTGTGTTGCTACGAGGTGGACGAGCCCGTGCTGCGCTCGCTCGAGCGGCGCTTCGCGGGGGAGCTCGAAGGCGCGCTCGAGCCGACGCGCCCCGGTCACGCGCGCCTCGACCTGCTGGCCCTGGCCCGCGTCGAGCTCGCGCGCGCCGGGTTGGACCGAGACGCGATCGGCTGGCTGCCCGGAACCTGCACGCGCTGCGACCCCGATCGCTTCCACTCCTACCGAAGGGACGGCGCCGGCGCCGGCCGCCTCCTTCATCACGTCGCCGCCCGCGCCCCGCACCCAGGAGCGATTCCGGAGCCTTGACAGGCCCAAGCGGTGGTCCTAGGGTCCATTTCGACTCGCATCGGCAGTCGCTTCACAGGCCGCCGGTCCCCTCTTTCGAAGCTCTCGAAGGCACGCGACCACGCCCCCGTGGCGCGGGAAGTTCTCGGTCAACAGCCCCAGGCAAATTCCGGTCAACTTTCAAGGCTGAACACCCGAACCCAGAACGACCCTCGAACCAACCTGTCCCACTTTGGGCGGAGATCCCCGCCACCCGAGCCGCCCCGACTCCCGGGCAGCGCCAACTCCCCCGACTCCCCACCCAACTCGACCGCCTAACGGCCTTCCCAACAGCAGAGAACGACAGAAGAGAGATCAGGCACGTGAGCATCCACCCGAACGAGCCCGACGGGTCCCAAGGCGGTCGCAACCGGCGCGGTCGAGGCCGCCGCTCCCGCGGTTCGGGCAGCAACCGGGGAAACCCCAAGCGCGACTACCTGCCCTCGGACGACGATCTCCTCGCCGAAGAGGAGGCCCAGACGCTCGAGGAGGAGAACGGCACCGAGCGCATCAACGTGATGGAGCTCAAGGCGAAGACCATGCAGGAGCTCACCGAGGTGGCGGAGGGGCTCCTGGTCGAGAATGCCGGCGGCCGGCACAAGCAGGATCTGATCTTTGCGATCCTGAAGGCCCAGACCGAGAAGAAGGGGCGCATCTACGCCGAGGGCGTGCTCGAGATCCTCCAGGACGGCTTCGGGTTCCTGCGCGCCCCCGACCAGAACTACCTGGCGGGTCCGGACGACATCTACGTGTCGCCGTCCCAGGTCCGGCGCTTCAACCTGCGCACCGGCGATACGATCCAGGGCCAGATCCGCTCCCCCAAGGAGGTGGAGCGCTACTTCGCCCTGCTCAAGGTCGAGTCGATCAACTTCGAGGAGCCCGAGAAGGCGCGTCACAAGATCCTGTTCGACGCGCTGACACCGCTCTACCCAGAGGAGAAGTTCACCCTGGAGTCGAAGAAGGGCGGGGTCACGACCCGGATCATCGACCTCATCGCACCGGTCGGGAAGGGCCAGCGCGCGCTCATCACGTCGCCGCCCAAGGCCGGCAAGACCATGATCCTGAAGGACATGGCCAACTCGCTCTCCGAGAACCACCCGGAGGTCTACCTCATCGTGCTGCTGATCGACGAGCGGCCCGAGGAGGTGACCGACATGCGTCGCAACGTCCAGGCCGAGGTGATCTCGTCGACCTTCGATGAGCCCGCCACCCGCCACGTCCAGGTGGCGGACATGGTGATCGAGAAGGCGAAGCGCCTGGTCGAGCACAAGCGCGACGTGGTGATCCTGTTGGACTCGATCACGCGGCTGGCGCGCGCCCACAACACGGTGGTGCCCCACTCGGGCAAGATCCTCTCGGGCGGCGTCGACTCGAACGCGCTGCACAAGCCCAAGCGCTTCTTTGGCGCCGCGCGCAATGTCGAAGAGGGCGGGAGCCTCACGATCGTGGGCACCGCGCTGATCGACACGGGCTCCCGAATGGACGAGGTGATCTTCGAGGAGTTCAAGGGCACGGGCAACAGCGAGCTGGTCCTGGATCGCAAGCTGGCCGACCGCCGTACCTACCCGGCCATCGACATCAATCGCTCTGCCACCCGCCGCGAAGAGCTCCTGCTCGACGAGGTGACCCTGAACCGGATGTACATCCTGCGCAAGGTCCTGTCGCCGCTCTCGCAGGTGGACTCGATGGAGTTCCTGCTCGAGAAGATCAAGGCGACGGATTCGAACGCCGAGTTCCTGGACTCGATGAACTCCTAGCGCGCCCTCGTTGTGGGCTCCGCTGGACCCCCGGCCTGGGGTCGTTGCCCCGGCCCACGGGTTCGATAGGCTTCCGGGGTCATGCCCCTGCCGGCCTACAACGCACCCCGCATCGCCCGGATCCATCTCCATCCCGGGCCGAGGGAGGTCTGTCGGCTTCTCGCCGGCGGGTCGTAGCGCTTCTCCTCTCTCGGCACCCCACCCAAGCGCTCGGTTTTGATGACTTTTTTGAAGCGGGACGAGCGCGTCCTGCGCGAGATGTGCGATGCCCGACTACCAGGAGCGAATCGACGAGGCCTGCGCCCGAGCGGCCGAGCTCGAGCGCGAGCTGTCGGACCCGGCCCTGGCCAGCCAGCCGGGCCAGTACGAGAAGCTCGGCCGCGAGCTCGGAGCGCTGCGCCCGCTGATCGAGGCCGGGGAGCGTTACCGCAGGATCCGGGGCGAGATCGAGGACGCCCGGGCGATGAGCGGGGACGACGACCCGGAGCTGGCCGAGCTGGCCCGCTCGGAGCTGCCGGACCTCGAAGCGCAGCTCGCCGAGCTCGACCGCGAGCTGGCCGTGCTGCTCACTCCGGTCGATCCCAACGACCAGAAGAACGCGATCCTCGAGATTCGCGCGGGCACCGGCGGCGAGGAGGCCGCGCTCTTCGCCGCGGATCTGTTCCGCATGTACAGTCGCTACGCGGAGATCCGGGGCTGGAAGGTCGAGCTGCTGAGCAGCTCCGAGACCGGATCCGGCGGCTTCAAGGAGGTGATCGCCGGCATCGACGGCGAGGGCGTCTTCAGCGAGCTCAAGTTCGAGCGCGGCGTGCACCGGGTACAGCGCGTCCCCGCCACCGAGTCCCAGGGCCGCATCCACACTTCGACCGTGACCGTCGCCGTCATGCCCGAGGCCGAGGAGGTGGACGTCCAGATCGAGCCCGGCGACCTGCGCGTGGACGTCATGCGCGCCGGCGGACCCGGCGGTCAGAGTGTCAACACCACCGACTCGGCGGTGCGCATCACGCACCTGCCCTCCGGGCTCGTGGTGCAGTGTCAGGACGAGAAGTCGCAGCACAAGAACAAGGCCAAGGCCATGAAGGTGCTGCGCTCGCGCCTGCTCGAGATCGAGCGCGAGCGCGCGGACCAGGAGCGCGCCGACGCCCGCCGCGCCCAGGTGGGGACGGGCGAGCGGAGCGAGAAGATCCGCACCTACAACTTCCCGCAGAGCCGGGTGACCGACCACCGCTCGGGCATCACCCTGCACAAGCTCGACGCGATCCTGGACGGGGAGCTAGGCGAGCTGGTGGAGGCGGTGCGCGCCCAGGTGACCGCCAAGTCCGAGCCGTGATGGGGGAGTCGTCGTGAGCGAGCAGACCTGGACGGTGGTGGATCTCCTGCGCTGGACCACCGAGCACTTCGCCGGCCTGGGCATCGAGAGCCCGCGGCTGGACGCGGAGGTGCTGCTGGCCAACACCCTCGGCACGGGCCGGCTCGAGCTCTACCTGCACTACGACAAGCCGGTGACTCGGGCCGAGCGGTCGGCCTTCCGCGAGCTGGTCGTGCGGCGCGGCGGCGATCGCGTGCCCGTGTCCCAGCTCGTGGGCCGGCGCGAGTTCTGGTCCCTGCCGCTCCGGGTGACAGGCGAGGTGCTGACCCCCCGCCCCGAGACCGAGACCTTGGTGGAGACCGCGCTCGAGCTGCTTCCGGATGTAGACGCGGAGGTGCGCGTGCTCGATGTGGGCACGGGCACGGGGGCGATCGCCCTCGCCATCGCCCGGGAGCGCCCCAAGGCGAGGGTGGTGGCGACCGATATTTCGCCCGCGGCGCTCCAGATTGCGGCGGCAAATGCCGATGAGTTGCAGCTGAATGATCGGGTGCGGTTCCTGGCCGGCAGCCTGTTCGAGCCGGTCGCCGGGGAGCGCTTCGATCTGGTGGCTTCGAATCCCCCCTATCTGGTGCGCGGGTCGGTCGGGTTGGCGCCCGAGCTGGCTCACGAGCCAGAGGTGGCGCTGTTCGCGGGGGACGACGGACTCGAGGTTCTGCGGCCCCTCGTAGCCGGGGTGAGCGAGGTGCTGGAAGACAGGGGGAAGCTGGTCGTGGAGATCGATCCGAGCCAGGCCGACGCGGTCTCGGCGCTGTGCGAGAGCGCCGGGCTCGTGGACGTCCAGATCCGACGCGACCTGGCCCAGCGCCCCCGTGTCGTCGCCGCGTGGAAGGCGGAGGCGTGATGGAGCGGATCGTCGTCCGCGGCGGCGCCCGGCTCGAGGGCGAGGTTCGCGCCTCCGGCTCGAAGAACTCCGCCCTCGCCCTGCTGGCGGCGTCGCTCCTGGCCGAGGGCACCACCGTGCTGCGCAACGTGCCGCGCGTGCGCGACGTCTTCGCCATGCTGGACCTGCTGCGGGCACTCGGCGCTCGCGCGGACTTCACCGCGGAAGATCCGCACTGCGTGCGCATCCAGGCCGACGGCGTCGGCGAGCCCGAGGCTCCCTACGAGCTGGTGCGCAAGATGCGCGCCTCGTTCATGGTGCTGGGCCCGCTCCTGGCGCGCTTCGGTGTCGGCCGCGTGTCCGAGCCCGGGGGCTGCGCCATCGGCGTGCGGCCGGTGGACCAGCACCTCAAGGGACTCGAGGCGCTGGGCGCCAAGGTCCAGCTCGACCACGGCACCATCGAGGCGTCGGGCGCGCCGCTCACGGGCGGGCGCTTCCGCTTCGACCGCGTGACCGTGAACGGAACCCAGAACGTGATGATGGCCGCGACCCTGGCCGAGGGCGAGTCGGTGCTCGAGAACTGCGCCCGTGAGCCCGAGGTGGTGGAGCTGGCCGACGTGCTCAACCGGATGGGGGCCGAGATTCGCGGCGCGGGCTCGGCGAGTCTCCAGATCACCGGCGTTTCGTCCCTGCGCGGCCTCACCCACGCGATCTCGGGCGACCGCATCGAGGCGGGCACCCTGCTCGTGGCGGGGATGATTACCAAGGGCGAGGTCCGGGTCACGGGTCTCGACTCCAGTCACCTCGACAACATCCTCGACAAGCTGCGCGAGACGGGTGCCGAGCTTCGCGTGGACTACGATGCGGTAACGGTCTTCTGCAACGAGGCGTCGAAGGCGCTCCAGGTCCGCACTGCGCCCTACCCGGGCTTCCCCACCGACATGCAGGCCCAGCTGATGGCGCTCCTGTGCGTGGGGAGCGCGTCCAGCGTGGTCACCGAGACGGTCTTCGAGAACCGCTTCATGCACGTGCCCGAGCTCGTGCGCATGGGCGCCGACATCTCGCTCGATGGCCGCAGCGCCCACGTGCACGGCGTGACGAAGTTGCTCGGGGCCCCCGTGATGGCCACCGACCTGCGCGCCTCGGCGTCGCTCCTGCTGGCCGGCCTGGCGGCCCAGGGAGAGACCGTCGTGAGTCGCGTCTACCACATCGACCGCGGGTACGAGCGCATCGAAGAGAAGCTTCGCAGCCTCGGTGCCGAGATCCGCCGGGAGGACTAGCCATGGCCAGTCGAACCAGCTCGAGAATTCTCCGCGTGATCAAGACGGACGATGCGACGTTCAAGTCGTCGTGGAGAGCCGTCTGCAATCGCCGCACGGATCAGGGCGACAGCGTGGAGAAGGAGGCGCGCAAGATCGTCGAGAGCGTGCGGGAAGGCGGAGACAAGGAGCTCCTGGCGTGCATCCGAAAGTACGACGGCGCGCGCCTGCGGAAGCTCGAGGTGACGCCCGAGGAGTGGGAGCAGGCCTGCGATCGCGTGGACCCGGCGGACCGGGCGGCCATCGGCAAGGCCGCCATGCGCGTGCGCGACTTCCACCGCAAGCGCATCGCCTCGAGCTGGGAGGTACGCGAGGAAGGCGGCGGCTTCATGGGCCAGCGCGTGCGCCCCTTGACCCGGGTCGGCATCTACGTTCCCGGCGGCAAGGCGGTCTATCCGTCCACGGTCATCATGAACGCGGTCCCCGCCTCGGTGGTCGAGGTGGAGGAGATCGTGATGGCCACCCCGCCCCAGCCGGACGGAACCATCCTGCCCGTGGTGCTGATGGCGGCTCGGGTGGGCGGCGTGCACCGGATCTTCAAGATGGGCGGCGCGCACGCCGTGGCCGCCCTGGCCTACGGCACCGACACGGTTCCCCGGGTCGACAAGGTGGTGGGGCCCGGCAACGTGTGGGTCGCCGCGGCAAAGCGCCTGGTGTTCGGCCAGGTGGCCATCGACTGCGAGGCCGGGCCCACCGAGGTCTGCGTGGTGGCGGATCGCACGGCCACGCCCGCCTGGGTGGCGGCCGACCTGATCTCCCAGGCCGAGCACGACGAGCTCGCCCAGGCGATCCTCATCACCCACATCAAGAGCATGGTAAACCGGGTGCAGGACCAGATCACGCGCCAGCTGAAGGACCTGGACCGCGTGCGTATCGCGAGGCAGTCGCTCTCGAAGCGCGGCGCCGTGGTGGTGACGCGGAATCTGGAGGAGTCGATTACACTCGCGAACGAGTACGCGCCAGAGCATCTGGTGCTGGCGGTGGACAACCCGGACGCCTTGATGAAGCAAGTGGTGAACGCGGGCGCGATTTTCCTCGGGCACTACACGCCCGTCGCGGTGGGGGACTACCTGGCGGGGCCCAACCACGTGCTGCCCACGGGCGGAACGGCTCGCTTCTTCTCGCCGCTCGGCGTCGAGGACTTCATGAAGCGCACGAGCTTCATGCGCTTCGAGCCGCCGAAGCTGCGGGAGCTGGGAGCCGATGTGATCCGGCTCGCGGAGGTCGAGGGTCTGACCGGACACGGTCGGTCCGTTGATCTTCGGTTGCAGAAGATCCGGCGCGCCCGCCGCGAGCGGGAGGCCGCCCGGGAGGCGGAGGCCGAGCTATGAGCGATCGGACGGCGCGGGTCGCGAACATCGCGCGCAAGACGAAGGAGACCGAGATCCAGGTCGAGCTCGGCCTGGACGGCTCGGGCCAGTACGAGGTGGAGACCGGCATCGCGTTCTTCGACCACATGCTCGAGTCCTTCGCCAAGCACGGCCTGTTCGATCTGCACCTGTCCGCCCGGGGCGACCTCGAGGTGGATCTCCACCACACGGTGGAGGACGTGGGCATCGCGCTGGGGCAGGCCTTTCGCGAAGCCCTGGGCTCGGCCGCTGGGATCCGCCGCTACGGATCCACCGTGCTGCCCATGTCCGAGACCAAGGTGGAGGTCGCGGTGGACGTCTCGAACCGGCCCTACATGGTGTACCGGGTAGAGCTCGCGAACGATCGGATCGGGAGCTTCGACGCGTCGCTCACCGAGGACTTCCTGTACGCGTTCTCGCAGAACGCCGGGATCGACCTGCACGTGGAGAAGCGCTACGGGCGGAATCCCCACCACGTCGTGGAGGCGATCTTCAAGGGCCTGGCGCGCGCCCTGCGCACGGCCGTGGAGATCGACCCGCGACAACAGGGACTGCCGACGGTGAAGGGCGCCCTCTGAATCCATGTCCAGCCTCCCCCCCACCGTCGCCGTCATCGACTACGGCGCGGGAAACCTGCGCAGCGTGGCGAAGGCACTGGAGCGCTCGGGGCTCCGGACGCGCGTGACGGACGATCCGGCCCGGCTGCGCGACGCCGATTCGATCGTGCTGCCCGGAGCGGGCGCCTTCGCCGACGCGACAGAGGGTCTGCGCGCGCGCGGACTCGACGGGGCCGTCCGCGATCACATCGGCTCGGGTCGGCCCTTCCTGGGGCTGTGCCTGGGCCTCCAGCTCCTGTTCGAGGAGAGCGACGAGCACCGGGTGACGCCCGGTCTGGGCCTGTTGCGCGGACGGGTCGAGCGCTTCCCGGACCGCGATCCGGACGGCACGCTCCTGCGCGTCCCCCACATCGGCTGGAACGAGGTGCGTTTCTCGGGACAGCATCCCATGGTCGACCGGCTGCCCGACGCGGACACCTTCTATTTCGTGCACGGCTATCGCGCGGTGGCCGCGGACCCGAAGCGCGTGATCGGCCGCACGTCCTACGGCGGAGAGTTTGCGTCGGCAGTCGCCGTCGACAACGTCTTCGCCGTGCAGTTCCACCCGGAGAAGAGCCAGAGCGCGGGCAAGCGACTGCTCGACGCCTACCGGGCGTGGCTGGAGGCCTGTCTCTGATGGCGGACTTCGAGATCATTCCCGCCATCGATCTGCTGGGCGGGCAGTGCGTGCGACTCCGCCAGGGGCGCTACGAGGACGCGACGGTCTACGACGCCAATCCGGCGGCGGCGGCGGAGCGCTTCGTCGCCCACCCGATCCGCCGGCTGCATGTGGTGGACCTCGAGGCCGCGAAGACCGGCAGCCGAGCGAACGGACCGTCGATCGCGGCCATCGCCGCCGTCGCGTCCGGTTCCGGCGTTCCGGTGCAGCTCGGCGGTGGGGTTCGGGACCGCGCATCGATCGACGCGGCGCTGGCGCTCGGGGTCGACCGGGTGATCCTGGGCACCGTCGCGCTCCGCAATCCCCCCTTCGTGCGCGAGGCGGCGGAGGCGCATCCCGGGCGCATCGTGGTCGGGATCGACGGCCGGGACGGCTTCGTCTCGGTGGAGGGCTGGACCGAGACCAGCGAGGCCACGGTGGAGGATCTGGCCCGCCGCTTCGAGGACGCCGGGGCGGCAGCCCTCGTCTATACCGATATCGGGCGCGACGGCATGCTCGAAGGCCCGAGCTTCGACGCCACCTCGCGCCTGGCCGAGTCGGTCTCGATCCCGGTGATCCTCTCCGGCGGTGTCGCCAGCGAGGACGACCTGGTGCGCGCGGCGACGCTGGCCCCGCGCGGCGTGGTGGGCGCGATCGTCGGGCGCGCGCTCTACACCGGCGCCGTCGACCTCGGTCGCGCCCTCGCGAGGCTGGGATGCTCCTGAAACGAATCATCCCCTGCCTGGACGTCGACAAGGGCCGGGTCGTGAAGGGCGTCCAGTACGCCGACCACGTGGACGCCGGTGACCCGGTCGAGGTCGCGAGGATGTACGACGCCCAGGAGGCCGACGAGATCACGTTCCTCGACATTACCGCGAGCCACGAGGAGCGGCGCACCCTCTTCGATGTGGTGAGCCGGACCGCCGAGACCGTCTTCATGCCGTTGACGGTCGGGGGCGGTGTGCGCGATGTGCAGGACGTCCGCGATCTGCTGAACGCCGGCGCCGACAAGGTCTCGATCATGACGGCGTCCGTGCAGAACCCGGACCTCGTAGCGGATGTCGCCGCGAAGATCGGCAGCGCCAACCTGGTAGTGGCGATCGACTCTCGGCGGCGAGGCAGCGGCGCCCTGGTCGCCGACGAGAGAAGTGACGCCACCGGGGAGTACGCGGCGGCCCGCGCGCTCGCCGCGGGCGGCGACTCGCCCTGGGAGGTGGCGACGCACGGCGGCCGACGCCGCACCGGGATCGATACCGTGGAGTGGGCCGCGCGCATGGCCGAGGCCGGCGCCGGCGAGATCCTACTCACCAGCATGGATCGCGACGGCACCAGGGCCGGCTACGACCTGGAGCAGCTCCGCGCCGTGGCCGACCGCATCCCGATCCCGGTGATCGCCTCGGGCGGTGGCGGGAGCGCGGAAGACCTGGCCGACGCGCTGCGCGAGGGACCCGACGGCGGCCACGCCCAGGCCGCCCTCGCGGCCTCGATCTTCCACTTCAAGGAGACGACCGTCGGCGAGGTGAAGCGCCAGCTGCTGCGCTGGGGCATCCCGGTTCGCCCCCCCGTGGGGTCCGACGCTTGAGCGCAATCCATTCAACTGCCGGTTGTTGAAGGCATACAGGCGCTACGTTAACTTCCGGCGTTCGGTCGCAAAGTCCACGAATTCAGGCGGTTTAGCCAAATTCTTGCTCTTCTGCGTCACTCTCCTGGGGGCCCTGAGCGCGCGCGCCCCCTCCCCGCGCGCTCTGACTCGGAAGGGGCAATGGCCCCCGTGTGCCCGCACGGAGCTCTCTCACAGTGACGGGAAATCGACACAAGGCGGATCGACCCGCCACTCAACCCATGGAGCTCGGTGGCCCCGGTCCTCGGATCGGGCGCCCGGGCGCGGGAGTGTGAAGCGCGTATGCCGGTTGTGAAGGTCAAGGACAACGAGTCTTTCGAAGTCGCCATGAAGCGCTTCAAGAAGTCCTGCGAGAAGGCGGGGATCCTGACGGAGCTCCGCCGCCGCGAGTACTACGACAAGCCGAGCATCCGGAAGAAGAAGAAGGCGGCAGCCGCTCGCAAGCGGGCCCTCAAGAAGATGAGGCGCATGTCGCGTTGAACCGCGGAAGAGGAAGGGTTCGAGCAAGCCGGCCCTGGGCCGGCGCGCAGTGAGCCCACCCGAGGCTTCGCCTCGGGTGGGGAGAACGAAGGTTCAGAAGTTTGGGTCGGATCCCCGAAGCGACAATCGACGAGATTCGCAATCGCGTTGACATCGTCGACCTCATCGGTCGCTACGTCGAGCTGAAGAAGGCCGGCCGCAGCTACAAGGGCCTGTGCCCCTTCCACAACGAGAAGACCCC
>JAPUKG010000477.1 GCA_027295775.1 Pseudomonadota bacterium | reverse complement strand
CTGGCCGTCCCGATGATCGTCCTCTACCTGCTGGGCGTAGGCGTAGCCTGGATCTTCGGCAGAAGGCGGAGCAAGAGCTCCGACGTAACGCCCGTCGAACACCCCTGATTCGCGGAGAGGCGCGAGGGGTTTCCTCTTGGGGGCGGGTGGGGGTCAGTACCACAGAGGCAACGGGGGGCCATGGCGGTCGTTGAGACCCCGGAGCCCAAACGCGACCGCGCAGCGAGGCCACACCAGGCTTTGCCTGGTGTGAGCCGAGCGAAGTTCAGAAGACTAGTCTTCCTGCGGCTCCACCACGAAGAGCACGGTGCCGGGCTCGACGGTGTCGCCCTCGGCCACGCCGATCTCGGTGATCACGCCCGCGATCGGAGACGGGATCTCGTTCTCCATCTTCATGGCCTCGATGATCATCACGCCCTGGCCCGCGCTGACGACGTCACCCGGCGCGGCGCTCACCCGGACCACCTTGCCGGGCATCTCGGCCTCCACGGTCTGCTTGCCTTCGGCCACGGCCTGAGCCGAGCCGGCCAGGAGCCGGGTGCGCTCGTCGATGCTCTCGAGATGAAAGAGGTGACCGGCCACCAGCACGTCGAAGCCGTGCTCGCCCTTGGCGTCGACCGACGCCTCGAACTGCTTGCCATCCTCGATGATCGAGTAGATCGTGCGTCCGCTCTTGACGGCATCCACGTGGATGGTCTGGCCCTCGATGGTGACTTCGTAAATGCCCTCGCCGATCTCGGCGAGACCGATCGTCTGGGCGTCTCCCTTCTTCTCCGAAACCTGGTAGTTCACGAGATCCGCCCGCGCATCTGCGCCCGGCGGCCGTGATCCTTCCACCGATCGCCCACAGCTCCGGCTGCCGCGCCCGCGTGCGCCGCGGCGCGGTCCGAGCGGTCCTTGTCCCGGCGGTAGGCCGCGATGGCCGCCAGCATGAAGGCCACCCGGCGCACTTCCTCGAACTCGCCCGGGTCGCCCTCGGGTCCGCCCTTGCCGCCGTCCATGCAGTCGTCGATGAAACCGGTGTCGTAGCGGCCCTTCTGGAAGACCTCGTGGCGCAGGAGGCGCTGGTGGAAGGGAATGGAGGTCTTGATGCCCTTGACCACGTACTCGGAGAGGGCGCGACCCAGGCGCTCGATGGCTTCCTGGCGGTCGGCGCCCCAGACGATCAGCTTGGCGATCATCGGATCGTAGTGGACGGTCACGTTGGCACCCTGGTAGACGCCGCTGTCCACGCGCACGCCGATCCCGTCGGGCGGCCGGTAGACCGAGATCTCGCCCGGCGACGGCACGAAGTTCTGCTCCGGATCCTCGGCGTAGATGCGCGCCTCGATGGCGTGACCGCTGATCCGAAGCTCGTTCTGGTCGATGCCCAGCGGCTCGCCTGCGGCCGCGCGGATCATCGCCTTGACGATGTCGACCCCGGTGACGGCCTCGGTGACCGCGTGCTCCACCTGGATCCGCGTGTTCATCTCCAGGAAGTAGAAGTTGTCGTTCTTGTCGACCAGGAACTCGCAGGTGCCGGCACCGACGTAGTCCACCGCCCTGGCCGCGGCGACCGCGGCGGCGCCCATCTGCTGTCGCAGCTCGGGGGTGATGCCGTTGCCGGGCGCCTCCTCGATCACCTTCTGGTGCCGTCTCTGGATCGAGCATTCGCGCTCGAACAGATGAATCGTGTTGCCGTGGGTGTCCGCCAGCAGCTGAATCTCGATGTGCCGGGGCTCGTCCACGAACTTTTCGACGTAGAGGGAGTCGTCGCCGAAGGAGGCCAGGGCCTCGCCGCGCGCCCGCGCCAGGGCCTGGGCCATCTCGGCCCGCTCGCGGACCAGGCGCATGCCCTTGCCGCCCCCGCCCGCGCTGGCCTTGACCATGACCGGGAAGCCGATCTCACCGGCGAACCGGGTCGCCTCCTCGTCGCTCAGTACCTCGGTGGTGCCGGGCACGATCGGCACCCCCGCCGCCTCCATGGTCCGGCGCGCGGTGACCTTGTCGCCCATGGAGCGGATCACCTTCCCGCTCGGGCCGATGAAGACGACACCAGACTTCCCGCACAGGTCCGCGAAGTCGGCGTTCTCGGCCAGGAAGCCGTAACCCGGGTGGATCCCCTCGGCCCCGGCGCGCCCGGCGATCTCGACGACGCGCTCCATCACCAGGTACGACTCCCGCGCCGGCGGCGGGCCGCAGTGGTAGGCCTCGTCGGCGAAGCGCACGTGGAGCGCGTCCCGGTCCACGTCCGAGTAGATGGCGACCGTCTTGATCCCCATCTCGCGGCACGCCCGGATCACGCGGACCGCGATCTCGCCGCGGTTGGCGATCAAGATCTTCTGGAACATTCGGGGGGACCTCTCGGCCGGGGATCGAGCCCCGCAGGCTGGACTAGAGGGGGATGTTTCCGTGCTTCTTCGGTGGCATGGTGTCGCGCTTGCTCGAGAGCATCTCGAGTGACTGGATGATCCGGTGCCGGGTCTCCTCCGGCATGATCACCTCGTCGATGTAGCCGAGCTCTGCCGCCTTGTAGGGGTTGGCGAAGTTCTCGCGGTAGTCGGCCTCGAGCTCCGCGCGTCGCGCATCGGGGTCGGCGGCGTCGCGCAGCTCGCTGCGAAAGACGATGTTGACCGCGCCGTCGGGACCCATTACGGCGAGCTCCGCGGTCGGGTACGCCAAGCTGATGTCGGCCCGGGTGTGCTTGCTGCTCATGACCACATAGGCCCCGCCGTAGGCCTTGCGCGTGATGATGGTGACGCGCGGCACGGTGGCCTCGCAGAACGCGTAGAGGAGCTTGGCCCCGTGCACGATGATGCCGCCGTGCTCCTGGGCCACGCCGGGGAGGAAGCCCGGCACGTCCACGAAGGTGACGATGGGGATGTTGAAGGCGTCGCAGAAGCGGACGAAGCGAGCGCCCTTCTTCGAGCACTCGATGTCGAGGACACCCGCCAGGTGCGCGGGCTGGTTGGCCACGATCCCCACCGAGCGCCCGCCGAAGCGCGCGAAGCCCACCACCAGATTCTTGGCCAGGAGCGCCCCCACCTCGAAGAAGATGCCGTCGTCCACCACGAGCTTGATCAGCTTCACGATGTCGTAGGGCTTGTTCGGCTCGGCCGGCACGAGGGTGCGCAGGGCCGGATCGGCGCGGTCCACCGGGTCCTCGGTGGGAACGGTGGGCGGGTCCTCCATATTGTTCTGGGGGAGGAAGGACAGGAGGTTGCGGATGATCTGGATGCACTCCTCCTCGCTCCCAGCGGCGAAATCGGCCACGCCGCTCTTGGAGGCGTGGGTGACCGCGCCGCCCAGCTCCTCCGCCGTGACCTCCTCGTGTGTGACCGTCCGGATCACGTCGGGCCCGGTGATCATCATGTGGCTCGTGTTCTTGCACATGATGATGAAGTCGGTCATTGCCGGGGAGTAGACGGCGCCGCCGGCGCACGGGCCCATGATCGCCGAGATCTGCGGAATCACGCCCGACTGGAGGACGTTGCGCAGGAACACGTCGCCGTAGCCCGCGAGCCCGACCACGCCCTCCTGGATGCGCGCGCCGCCGCCGTCGTTGAGGCCGACCACCGGCCGCCCGGCCTTGGCCGCCAGATCCATCACCTTGCACATCTTCTCGGCGTAGGCCCCGCCCAGGCTGCCGCCGAAGACGGTGAAGTCCTGGGAGAAGACGAACACCTGCCGGCCGTCGATCTTGCCGTAGCCGGTCACCACGCCATCGCCCGGGATCTTGATCTGGTCGAGACCGAAGTCCGTGGCCCGGTGAACCACGAACTTGTCGATCTCGACGAAGCTCCCGGGGTCGAACAGGAGCTCGATGCGCTCCCGGGCTGTGAGCTTGCCGGCCGCATGCTGCCGCTCGATGCGCTCCTCCCCTCCACCGAGGGCGGCCTTGGCGTTCCGCTGCTCGAGCTTCTTGACCTTCTCTTCGATGGACATGCTGGTTCCTAGAGCGTGGCGAGATCGCCGATGGTCTGCTCCAGCCGCTTCTCGTAGGCCCCGATCTCGACGGGCTTGCGGGCCACGCCGGTGTCCATAGCCGCCTGGGCCACGGCGGGCGCCACGTACAGCAGTACTCGCGGGTCGAAGGGCTTGGGGATGATGTAGTTGGGACCGAAGTCGAAGGTCTCGTTCGGATAGGCCCGGCGCACGGCCTCGGGCACCGCCTCGCCGCGGCGTGCCAGCTCGGCCAGGGCGCTCACGGCGGCCAGCTTCATGGGCTCATTGATGCAGCTCGCGCGCACGTCCAGGGCGCCGCGAAAGATGAACGGGAAGCCCAGGACATTGTTCACCTGATTGGGGTAGTCCGAGCGCCCGGTGGCCATGATCGCGTCGTCGCGGACGTTCCTTACCTGCTCGGGATCGATCTCCGGGTCCGGGTTGGCCATGGCGAATACCAGGGGCTTGGGCGCCATGCTCTCCACCATGGCCGGCGTAACGAGTCCCCCCTGGGAGAGACCCACGAACACGTCGGCACCGCGCAGCGCGTCGGCCAGCGTTCTCGCGTCGGTCTCGATGGCGAACTCCTGCTTGTAGGGATTCAGGCCCTCCCGTCCTTTGTGAATGACGCCCTGGCTGTCGCACAGCACGATGTTCTCGGGCCGCGCGCCCAGGTCCCGGTAGAGCCGCGCACACGAGATGCCGGCCGCGCCGGCGCCCGAGAAGACGATGCGCGCCTCCTCGATGCGCCGGGAGGTGATCTGCAGGGCGTTCAGCAGGGCGGCACCGGAGATGATCGCGGTCCCGTGCTGGTCGTCGTGGAAGACCGGGATGTCCAGGGTCTCGGACAGGGTGCGCTCGATCTCGAAGCAGTCGGGCGCGCGGACGTCTTCCAGATTGATCCCACCGAAGGTGGGCGCGATCAGCTGGCAGACCCGGATGACCTCCTGCGGGTCGGTGCTGTCGATCTCGATGTCGAAGACGTCGACATCGGCAAAGCGCTTGAAGAGCACCGCCTTGCCCTCCATGACGGGCTTGGAGGCGAGCGCGCCGATGTTGCCCAGACCGAGGACCGCGGTGCCGTTGGTCACCACTGCGACCAGGTTGCCGCGCGCCGTATAGCGGAAGACCTCGTCCGGCGACTTGTAGATCTCGCGGCACGGCTCCGCGACCCCCGGGGTGTAGGCCAGAGAGAGATCGTCCTGGGTGACGGTGGGTTTGGTCGGGACGATCTTGATCTTGCCCGGGCGGCCGCCGCTGTGGTAGGCGAGCGCCTGCTCTCTCGTGACCACGGGGATTCCTCTTCCGCCCTGGGGGGCCGCCGAGTCTATCAGATCGCCTTCCGGCCCGCCTCGCGCCGAGCCGCCGAAAGCGAATGAAAATCGGTGGGTTGCAGGCGCCCGGCCTACTCCTTCAGGAGCTCCCGGGCGATCACCAGGCGCTGGATCTGGTTCGTCCCCTCGTAGATCTGCATCAGCTTGGCGTCCCGCATCAGCTTCTCCACGGGGTAGTCCTTCGTGTAGCCGTTGCCGCCAAAGACCTGCACGGCATCGGTCGTGGCGCGCATGGCCGCGTCGGTGGCGAAGCACTTGGCGAAGGCGGAGTTCTTGGAGGCCCGCAGCCCACGATCGACCATCCAGGCACTCTGCAGGGTGAGGAGCCGGCTCGCCTCGATGTCCTTGGCCATGTCGGCGAGCATGAACTGGACCGCCTGGAAGTTCCCGATCGGGAAGCCGAAGGCCTTGCGCTCCTTGGCGTAGGCCACGCTCTCGTCCAGGGCGCGGTCGGCGATGCCCACCGCCAGCGCGCCGATGCAGGGCCGGGTGCGGTCGAGGGTCTGCATGGCGATCTTGAAGCCCTGGCTCTCCTCGCCCAGGCGCTGGCTGGCCGGCACGCGCACGTTGTCGAAGTGGACGACGCGGGTGTCGCTGGCCCGCTGTCCCATCTTGTCTTCCTTCTTGCCGGGCTCGAGCCCCGGGGTGTCCCGGGCGACCACGAAGGCGCACACGCCCTTGTGCCGGCTGGAGCGATCCATGGTGGCGAAGACGGTGTAGATGTCGGCCTCGCCGCCGTTGGTGATCCAGCACTTGGTGCCGTTCAGCACGTAGTCGTCGCCGTCCTTCTCGGCCAGCAGCTGCAACCCCGCCACATCCGAGCCCGCCTCTGGCTCTGACAGGCAGAAGGAAACCAGCTTGAAGTCGTCCGTACAGGAGCCGAGCCACTCCTTCTTCTGGTCCTCGCTGCCGGCGACCACGATCGGCATGAGGCCCAGGTCGTTGCACATGATCGAGGTGGTGATCCCCGAGCAGCCCCAGGCGAGCTCCTCGATGATCAGGCACGACTCGAGGATGCCCACGCCGATGCCGCCGTACTCCGCGGGGACGCAGGTGTTGATGAGACCCAGCTCCCAGGTCTTCTTCAGAAGCTCCCGGGGAAACTCGCCACTCTGGTCGTAGTGCGCCGCAACCGGAGCGATCTGCTCCCGCGCGAACCGCCGCGCCGTCTGCTGCAGCGCCAGCTGCTCATCGTTGAGTTCGAACTCCATAAGGTTGACTCCGAGTCACTTTCACTCACTGAAACGCGTAGTTACGAGTAGAGTACCACCCCTCTGAACTTCGCGGGGCTAGCAGCGCCACTCGGACCGCTTCCTCCTGAGGGCGGGTGGGGGTCAGTGCCACGGAGGCAACGGGGGGCCATGCTTGCCCAGACTGGGCCCGATGCGGCAAGGGAGCGTGCACGGCAGTCGTTGAGACCCCGGGGTCGAAACGCGACCGCGCAGCGAGGCCACACCAGGCTTCGCCTGGTGTGAGCCGAGCGAAGTTCAGCTAGAGGGACCCGCTCAGCGATCGCGAGAGCCGGTCAGCGGCATCGGTGATCACAGGGACTACGTCGCGCACCAGGCGGTCGTGGGTCAGGCGGAAGGCGGGGCCGGAGACCGAGATCGCGCATTCGAGCCCACCCGAGCCGTCGTGTACCGGCGCGGCCACGCAGTGGAGGCCGACTTCGCACTCCTCGAGGTCCAGGGCGTAGCCCTGCACCGCCACGCTGCTCAGGTGCTCGAAGAACTTGTGGCGGTCGACGATGGTCGCGTCGACCCGCGGCAGCAGGG
>JAPUKG010000476.1 GCA_027295775.1 Pseudomonadota bacterium | reverse complement strand
CCGAGTTCCTGGCGCTGAACCTGGCCGTCTCGCAGATCGGCATGTACATGACGCCGATCAACCACCACCTGACCGGGCCCGAGATTGCGTACATCGTGTCGGACAGCGGGGCGAAGGTGTTGATCGGCGCCGAGCGCTTCGCCGAGGCGTGCCTGGCCGCATCTCGAGAGGTCGACTTCTCGGCGGACCGCAGCTTCAGCGTGGGCGCGCTCCCGAACTTCCGAGATTTCGCCGAGCTGGGCGCCGGCCAGCCGGACACGCTGCCCGACGAGCGCAGCGCCGGCCAGGTGATGAACTACACCTCGGGCACGACCGGCAAGCCCAAGGGCGTGCGCCGGCCCCTGGCCGACCTCTCCCCGGACCTGGTCTCGTCCATGATGACGGGCTTCCTGGGCATGTTCGACCTCACACCGGAGGACGACAACGTCCACATCTGCGGCTCGCCGCTCTATCACACGGCGGTGCTGGTCTTCAGCTCCTCGGCGCTCCACATGGGCCACACGGTGGTGCTGATGGACAAGTGGACGCCGGAGGAGATGCTCCGCCTGATCGACCATTACAAGGTGACCAACAGCCACATGGTGCCGACCCAGTTCAACCGCCTGCTCCGACTCGAGAAGGAGGTGCGCGAGAAGTACGACGTCTCGTCCCTCCGGGCCATGGTGCACGCGGCAGCGCCCTGCCCGGTCGAGACCAAGTGGCAGATGCTCGAGTGGTGGGGCGAGACCATCTACGAGTACTACGCCGCCACCGAAGGCGGGGGCACCCTGTGCAAGCCCGCCGAGTGGAAGAAGTACCCCGGCACGGTCGGCAAGGCGTGGCCCAACGCGGACGTGAAGATCTTCGACGACGACGAGAACGAGCTCGGGGCCGGCGAGATCGGGACGGTGTACATGCGGCTCGGACAGGCCAACTTCGAGTACAAGGACGCGCCGGCAAAGACGAAGGAGAACCGGATCGGCAACTACTTTACCGTCGGAGACATCGGGGAGCTCAACGAGGAGGGCTACCTCTTCCTGCACGACCGCAAGAACGACATGATCATCTCCGGCGGCGCCAACCTCTACCCCGCCGAGATCGAGGCGGAGATGATCCAGCACCCCAAGGTCGCCGACGTGGCCGTGTTCGGCATCCCCCACGACGACTGGGGCGAGGAGGTGAAGGCGGTGGTGGAGCCGGAGACCGGTGCCGAGCCCGGCGAGGCGCTCAGCGCCGAGATCTTCGAGTTCCTGAAGCCCCGCCTGGCCAAGATGAAGACGCCGCGCAGCATCGACTACATCGACGCCATGCCGCGCGATCCCAACGGGAAGCTCTACAAGCGAAAGCTGCGCGATCCCTACTGGCGGGACCGCGAGCGCCAGATCTAGGAGCCCGGCGGCGATGGACTTCGCCTTCAGCGAGGAGCAGGAGGCGTTCCGCGAGACCCTCCGGCGCTTCCTCGCCGAGAAATCGCCGATCGCCGAGGTGCGCCGCTGGATGGAGACCCCGGAGGGCTACAACCCGGCCCTGTGGAAGCAGATGGCTGCGGAGCTGGGGCTCCAGGGCCTGCACCTGCCCGAGCACGTCGGCGGCCAGGGCTTCGGCTTCCTCGAGCTGGGCATCGTGTTCGAAGAGATGGGCCGGGTGCTCCTGTGCGCGCCGTACTTCTCGACGGTCGGCCTGGCGGCGGGCGCCATCCTGAACGCGGGCAGCGACGAACAGCAGCGCGCGCTCCTGCCCGCCATTGCTTCGGGCGAGTGCATCGCGACCCTGGCCCTGGTCGAGGACGGGGGCGACACCGCGCCCGACTCGATTGCCCTGGAGGCGCGCCGCGATGGCGACGGCTTCCGGCTGTCGGGCACCAAGCGCCCGGTGACCGACGGCCACTGCGCAGACCTGCTGGTCGTGGCCGCGCGGCTCGAGGGCACCCGGGGCGACGACGGGATCACGCTCCTGACCCTGAACGCGGACACGGAAGGTGTCACTCGCACTCCCCTCGAGAGTCTGGACCTCACCCGGCGACAGGCCCGGCTCGAGTTCGACGGTGCGCGCGCCGAGGCGCTCGGCGAGCCCGGCGGCGCCGGGCCCGCGCTGCGCCGCACGCTCGACCAGGCGGCGGTGCTGCTGGCAGCGGAGAGCGTGGGCGGCGCCGACCGCTGCCTGGCCGACGCCGTCGCGTACGCCCTCCAGCGCGTCCAGTTCGCCCGGCCCATCGGCGGATTCCAGGCGATCAAGCACAAGTGCGCGGAGGTGCTCCTGGAGGTGGAGAGCGCCCGGGCCGCGGCTCGCTGGGCCGCCTGGGTGGCCGAGGCCGACCCGCCGGGTCTCGCCGCGGCGGCCAGCATCGCCAAGGCCGTGTGCGGGGACGCCTACCTGCGCGCGGCGAGCGAGAGCATCCAGATCCACGGCGGCATTGGCTTCACCTGGGAGGCGGATCCCCACCTCTACTTGAAGCGCGCCAAGACCAACGAGATCCTGCTCGGGGATCCCGTGCACCACCGCGCGCGGCTGATGCGCGAGCTCGCGATTTAGACCAATCAGCCCACGCGCCGGCTGTGCCCCGCCCAGTACTTCTCGCGCAGGTCCTTCTTGAGGACCTTGCCACTGGGGTTGCGCGGCAGCTCGTCGACGAAGTCCACCGAGCGCGGGCGCTTGTAGCTGCCCAGACGTCCCTTGCAGAACTCGAGCAGCTCGTCCGCGCTGACGGCCTCGCCCTCCGCGATGACCACGATGGCCTTCACCGCCTCGCCCCACTTGTCGTCGGGAATGCCGATGACGGCGGCGTCCGCCACCGCGTCGTGCTGGAAGAGCACGTCCTCCACCTCGCGCGGATAGACGTTCTCACCGCCGGACACGATCATGTCTTTGACCCGGTCCTGGATGAAGACGTAGCCCTCGTCGTCCAGGATCCCGGCGTCGCCGGTGTGCATCCAGCCCCCGCGCAGGGCCTCCTCCGTCGCCTCGGGCAGGTTCCAGTAGCCGCGCATGATCTGGGGCCCGCGCACGGCGATCTCGCCGATGGTTCCGTTCGGGACGGGGCGGTCTTCCTCGTCGACGATGCGCACCTGGGTTCCCACCAGCGCGCGCCCCGCCGAGAGCAGCAGCTCGGGCCGTCCGGCCAGGGCCTTGCGGTGGTCCTCCGGGAAGAGATACGTGGCCGCCGCTGTCGTCTCGGTCATGCCGTAGCCCTGGAGGAACTCGCAGCCGAAGACCTCGATGGCCCGGCGCAGCGTCTGCTCGGCGATGGGCGAGGCGCCGTAGACGATCAGCCGCAGGTCGTCGTAGCTGCGCTCCGCCACGTCGGGCACCGCCACCAGGCAGAACTGGATCATGGCGGGCACCAGCATCGCCATCTTGATCTGCTCCTCGGAGAGCGCCCGCACCGCCTCGGCCGGCACGAAGTCCTCCTGGATGTAGAGGGTCCCGCCTCCCTGCACGGTGGCGAAGCTCGTCACGGCCGCAGCCGCGTGGTAGAGCGGCGCCACGATCAGCGAGCGATCCCCGACTTCTCCGCCGAAGGCCAGGCTCGCCTGGTAGAGGTGGGTGGACACCGCCGTCTGAGTGAGAACGGCCCCCTTCGGCCGGCCGGTCGTCCCGCTCGTGTACATCTGGTAGACGTCGGCCTCGGACGAGATGTCGCGGTCTACCCGCCCCGCGGAGTGACCCTCCACGAACGTCTCGTAGCGCTCGTAGCCGGCACAGTCGCCGCCCAAGGAGACGAAGCGCTTCACGCTGCCGAGCTCGCCCCGCACTGGTTCGAGTGCCGCCGCCAGCTCGGACTGGGCCAGAAGCAGCACCGCCCCGGCGTCGTTCACGATGTATGCCCACTCGGGGGGCGCGAGGCGGTAGTTGAGGGGTACGGGCACCACGCCGGCCTTGGAGCAGCCGTAGAAGAACAGCGGATACTCGATGGTGTTCTTGGCCAGGACCGCAATCCGGTCGCCGATCTCGAGCCCCGCGGCGATCAGCGCCTGGGCGAACCGGTTGGCCGCGGCCTCCGCCTCCGCGTAGGAAAGCACCCGGTCTCCCTGGATCGCGAAGTCGGCGTCGGGGTGCTCGCGGGCCCGGTACTCCAGGGTGTCGTGCAATCGCATGGCCTTCCTCCGGATCGAGAGAGGTTCCCAGTATGGCTCATTGTGCGAAGATCCGTGGTGCACGGAGGACGATCGTGCGCACCAGGCCCTCGTATCGCCGGATCGCGAAGCCCAGCAGCTGGAGACGGCTCGCCATCGCCGCGTGGCGCGCGCCCAATGACCCCACCATCTTCGGCGCGATCGATGTCGACGTCACCCAGGCGCTCGAGCTGATCGAGACGGTTCGCCGGACGACCGGGGTGCAGGTCACGCTCACCCACCTGGTCATCAAGGCAGTCGCGCTGGCGATCGCGGAAAACCCAGACGGGAACGGGCTGGTCATTGGCAAGCGGGCCTACACGCGGGACGACATCGACATCTTCTGTCAGGTGTCCAGCGAGAACGATCGCGAGCTCTCCGGCATGAAGATCCGCCAGGCCGACCGCCGCAGCGTGGTGGACATCGCCGAGGAGGTCCTCCGTCGCGCCGAACGCGTGCGCGCCCGCGAGGACTCCGAGGTGGAGAGCACCAAGGCGGCGATGGATCGGATTCCGAGCTGGCTGCTCGGACCGGTGCTCCGCCTGACGGACTTCCTCAGCTACCGGCTCGGGCTCGACCTCAGCCGCCTCGGGGTCGCCCACGACCCGTTCGGCAGCGCCATGGTGTCCAGCATCGGGGGCATCGAGGCCGGTCTGGACAGCGCCTTCGCGCCTCTCTTCCCCATAAGCCACGTGCCGATCGTGGTCCTCGTCCACAACGTCCAGCGCCGTGCCGTCGTCGTGGGCGACCGGATCGAGATCCGCCCGATCGTCAGCCTGTGCTTCACCATCGACCACCGCTTCATCGATGGGATCCTGTCTGCCAAGCTCGCCGCCACCCTGAACGACCGGCTTACTCACGCCCTCGAGCACCTGGCGCCCGAGGAGAAGGAGCTGACCGCCGCGAGAGACCGAGCGCCGAGCTGACGCTCGGAGCTCGACGCCGCCGAGGCACCGGGATCCGCCGCTAGACCACCTTTCGCTCGCGGAGATCGCGAATGGCGTCGGCGTCGTAGCCGAGCTCGCGCAGGATCTCGTCGGTGTGCTCGCCGTGGCCCGGGGCCGCGGTGCGCACCGAGCCCGGTGTCTCGCTCAGCCGGACC
>JAPUKG010000475.1 GCA_027295775.1 Pseudomonadota bacterium | reverse complement strand
CGTTCGGCTTCGCCTCACTGCGCGCGGGCTACGCCCGCTTGCCTCGCAGGGGCCCGCCTTCGTTCGGCTTCGCCTCACTGCGCGCGGGCTACGCCCGCTTGCTCCACCTGGAGCAGCGACGCGTCGCCGGTGCTCAGGAAGGGTCTCCACTCGCTGTAGCGCTTCGCGCCCTGGGCGGCGCTCAGCAGCGGCGACCAGCGCGGCCGGTTCGGCCGACGCACCAGCGCCATGCGCGCCTGCACGGGTGTGCGCCCGCCCTTGTGCCGATTGCAGGGCACGCAGCAGGTCACCACGTTCTCCCAGGTAGTGCGACCACCCTGGGCCCGCGGTACGACGTGGTCGAGGTTGAGCTCGGCCCGTGTCGGTCGGTCGCCGCAGTATTGGCAGGTGAACTTGTCCCTGGAGAAGATGTTGGAGCGGCTGAACCGGATGTGGCGCTTGGGCATCCGGTCGAAGTGCATCAACACGACTACTCTTGGGATGGGAACCACGCCGGTGGTGGTGCCGATGCGGTCCTCGCCGTTCACGACGCCGCGCTCGACCCAGCTCGGGAAGTCGAAGGTCTGATAGCTCTCGTCCACCGCCTTGGCCGTGCCCTGGTAGATCAGGCTGAACGCTCTCCGCACCGTCGTGACATGGACCGGCAGGTAGACTCGATTCAGGACCAGAACACTCGTATTCAACATGATCTAGGCCGGTTTACACTACTCGATGGGGCATAGCGGTTCAACGCAGCGCGTCTGCGAATGCCGCCTCCACCGCGTCCGCGTCCCCCTCGCCGAGGCTGCGCAGGTCGAACAGGAGCGCGTCGTCGCGAATCCGCGCAAGTACGGGCACGCTTGCGCGCCTCAGTTTCGCCGCCAGGTCCGCCGCACCGGCCCCAGCACCCGGGCGAACCGCAACGATCCAGGTATCCAGCTCGAAGCCCGGAAGGGAGCCGCCGCCCACCGGCGCGCGGTCCGCCTCGACGGCGACGGCCGGAGCGGGGGACGGCGCGACCTCTGCGATCGCGGCCAGGCGCTCGGCCAGCGATCGCGCGCGCCGCTCGAGCGACGCGGGCTCTTCCAGGAGCTGGCGCAGGACCGGGATCTCGCGCTCCGCCCGACCGTCGAGCAGGGCATCCAGTGTCCAACCCAGCGCCGCCAGCGTCATCTTGTCCAGGCGCAGCGCCCGGGCCAGCGGGTTTGCGCGCATGGCATCGATGACCCCCGCTCGGCCCAGCGCGATCCCAGCCTGCGGACCGCCGAGCAGCTTGTCGCCAGAGAAGCAGATCAGATCGACGCCAGTGCGGAGCCGCGACGGGGCGTGGGAGTCGGCGGGGAAGCCGCGCGCGCTCAGGTCGAGGAGCGTCCCGCTGCCCAGGTCCTCCATCACCGGGAGCCCTCGGGCGCGGCCGATCTCGACGAGGGTCTGGAGGGAGACGTCCTTCACGAAGCCGCGCTGCTCGAAGTTGCTGCGGTGCACCTTGAGCAGGAGCGCGGTGTCCGGACCGATGGCGTTCTCATAGTCGCGCGGATGCGTGCGGTTGGTGGTCCCCACCTCGACGAGCTCGACACCGGCGCGCTCCATGATGTCGGGCACGCGGAAGGAGCCGCCGATCTCCACCAGCTCGCCGCGGGACACCACGACCTGTCGTCGGCGAGGCCCGCCCGCCAGAGTGGACAGCGCCAGCAGCACCGCGGCGGCGTTGTTGTTGCAGACGGTCGCCGCCTCGGCGCCGGAGAGCAGGCACAGCTTGTCGGCCAGGCGCCCCAGGCGATTGCCGCGGCGCCCGTCCTCCAGCTCGAGCTCCAGGTCCGAGTAGCCGGCAGAGGCCGCCGCGACCGCCGCGAGAGCCCCGGGGGCGAGCGGCGCCCGGCCCAGATTCGTGTGCAGGATGACCCCGGTGGCGTTCACCACCCGGCGCGGGTGGACCGCGGCGAGGCGCGAGGCCTCGGCCCCGGCGCGGGCCGCGATCTCCCGACGGGATGGCGCCTCCCCCCCCCCGGCCGCGGCCTCTCGCGCCACGGCGAGCGCCCGCCGGGCGCCCTCCGTCACCGCCCAGGCGGGCAGCTCCGGGCGATCGGCCGCTAGCTCGCCCGCCAGGCGATCGACCGCCGGCAGCGCTCGGCGGGGGTCCCGGTTGACGTCACGATTCGAATCCATGACATTCCAGATGGATTTCAAAGGATTTCACGGCCTGGCTGGCCCTTGGGCCGTTCCAAGAGAGGAGACACGCGCGGATCGGAGATTGCGCGTGCGCTTCCGAAGATCGCGGGACGGACCCGAAGAGAGGACCGCGGCGGGGTGCTGCAGAGGGCTCTCGGGATGAACATGGCCAGTCGGACCGTAGATTGAGTTCCTGTGCGAGTCAACGATTTTCTCTTTGAATTCGGGATATTAGAGAGAGCTCACGTCCTGCCGGAGGGCCTTCGGAGGACCTCCGTACCCGCCTGACCCCGCCCCCGCCGCACACCCGCGGCGGTCGACCTCGATCTGCCCGAGAGGCTCGCCAGAGCCGGTGAAGTCGCGCCCCCTCGCCGGGCCGGCGGCACTGGCGGCGGTGGTCAAGGATGCAGAACGAAATCATCATCAACGCCGACCGCGGCGAGACGCGGGTGGCGGTAATCGAGCGCTCCGACTTCACGGAGCTGCACATCGAGCGGGCCCGCGACAAGAACGTCGTGGGCAGCGTCATCAAGGGGCGGGTGCGCCGGGTGCTGCCGGGCATGCAGGCCGCGTTCGTGGACATCGGCCTGGAGAAGGCCGCCTTCCTCTACGCCGGCGACTACTTCGATGACAGCCTCGAGCTCGACGCGGGCGGCGACGAAGCGCCCCCGCCCAGGGGCCGCGGCCGGGGCCGCAACGGCAGCCGCCGCGAGCCGCCCAAGATCGACACCATGCTCCAGGAGGGGCAGGAGATCGTTGTGCAGGTGGCCAAGGAGCCGATCGGCACCAAGGGCGCGCGCATCATCTCGCAGATCTCCATCGCGGGGCGTCACCTGGTGCTGACGCCCGGGTCCCAACGCGTCGGCGTGTCCCGGCGCATCGACTCGGATCGGGAACGGCGCCGACTTCGCGAGATCATCAACCGGCTCCGGCCCAAGAATCTGGGCTTCATCATCCGCACCGCCGGCGGCGGCGTGCGCGAGGCCGATCTCGAGGCCGACATCCGTTACCTGACGTCGGTCTGGGACGAGATCCAGCTCGGTCGCGACGACGCGCCGGCGCCCTCGGTGCTGTACTCGGAGCCCGGCCTCGCGTTGCGCGTGATCCGCGACTTCGCCAACGCCGACACCAAGCGCGTGGTGATCGACTCCCCGGAGGTCTACCAGAAGCTGAAGGACTTCGTGTCGAAGTTCGTGGCCGATCCCCAGCCCGTGATCGAGCACTACCAGGGACCGATGCCGATCTTCGACCAGTTCGGCCTCGAGACGCAGATCGACGGGAACCTGCAGCGCAAGGTGTGGCTCAAATCGGGCGGCTCGCTCATCGTCGACCAGAGCGAGGCGCTGACGGCCATCGACGTCAACACCGGACGCTACGTCGGCAAGCGGGACCTCGAGGAGACCGTGCTGCGCACCAACCTGGAGGCGGTGCGCGAGGTCGTCTACCAGCTTCGCTTCCGCAACATCGGCGGGCTCATCATCATCGACCTGATCGACATGGAGACCGCCGAAAATCGCGAGAAAGTGTACCGCGCCCTCCAGGACGCGCTGCGCGGCGACAAGGCCAGGACCAACATCCTGAAGATCTCCGAGCTGGGCCTGGTGGAGATGACGCGCAAGCGCACGCGGGAGAACCTGGTCCAGACCCTGTGCGAGCCCTGCTCGTACTGCGAGGGGCGGGGCTACGTGCTCTCCCGGGAGAGCGTCGCCTTCAAGGTGCTGCGCGAGATCCGCAAGGACCTGCCGCGCTTCTGCGGCCGCAAGGTGGCACTGACCGTGGCGTCCCAGGTGGCGGAGCAGCTCTTGACCTCCGAGAAGGAGGCCCTGCTCTCCCTGGGCGAGGAGCTCGGCCGCGAGATCGAGATCCGCGCCCGGCCCGGACTCCACCAGGAGCAGTTCGAGCTGACGGCGCTGGACGAGGGCCCCGCGGTCGAGATCCCGCTGCGCTGGCTGGCGGAGAGGGACGCCGCGCCCGAGCAGGGCAACGGTGAGGATGCCGCGAGCCCAGACGAGCCCAGTGCTCCCGAGCCCGAGGACCTCGCCCCCTCACCGGCCCCCGCTGCGCCTCCCCTCGAGCCTGCCGAGTCCTCCCCAGAGGGACCCGACCAGGAGGAGTCGGCCCCGGAGCCGCCTGCGGTCGCGGACGCCGAGCCGGCCCTCGCCGGTGCCGCCCCGGTCGATGAGGGACTGGTTGACGAGGCAACCGAATCGCGGATACTGCGGCCCTCGCCGTCCGAAAAACGCGAGGAGTCCTGATGTTCGCGGTCATTCGCAGCGGAGGCAAGCAGCACCGGGTCGAGCCCGGCCAGTCGATCCGCGTCGAGAAGCTCGAGGGCGCCGTGGGCGATCGCATCGAGCTCGGCGAGGTGCTGCTGGTCGGCGGCGACGACGGGATCCGGGTCGGGACGCCGCTCGTCGACGGCGCGGTGGTGGTGGGCACCATCACCGCCCAGGCCCGCGGTCCCAAGATCATCATCTTCAAGCACAAGCGCCGCAAGGGGTACCGGCGCAAGCGTGGCCACCGCCAGGCCTATACCGAGATTCACGTCGAACAGGTCGAGGGACTTTGAGATGGCGCACAAGAAGGGACAGGGAAGCTCGCGAAACGGGCGTGACAGCAAGGGTCAGCGCCGCGGCGTCAAGGTGTTTGCCGGCCAGACCGTAACCGCCGGCTCCATTCTCGTGCGCCAGGTCGGAACCTCGATCCACCCCGGTCGGAACGTGGGCCTCGGCAGGGATTACACCCTGTTCGCGCTCATCGACGGCAAGGTGCTCTACGGCAAGTCGCGGGGCCGCAAGGTCGCGCACGTCGAGTCCGCATAAGCTCGCTGCGCTTCCCCTACTGAACTTCGCGAGGGGTTTCCTCTTGGGGGCGGGTGGGGGTCATCGCGCTCCGAGGCCTCTAATCCGGTGGCAAAGCGTGGCTTGAAGCGGATTCGAGCACCGTTCAGAACCACAAGACTCTGGGTGGTGGGCATAGGGGGTGCTGTAAATGTCGTGGGGGTTGCTGAATGGTTCCGGTCAGGGCCTTGAGGCCCT
>JAPUKG010000474.1 GCA_027295775.1 Pseudomonadota bacterium | reverse complement strand
TGACGATCATCCATATGACGATGGGAATATCGAACATGCGCATGCCCGGTGCGCGTGAGTTCATGGTGGTGGTTACGAAGTTGATGCCGCCAAGCAGGAAGGCGACGAACTCGAGAGCGATCGCGACGATGAACAGGGTCGAGCCCAATGGCGTCAGGCTGTACTCCGCTTTGGCGGAGAGTGGTGGATAGATCGTCCAGGCGCCGCCGAAGCCCCCACCCTCCACGAAGAACGAGGAGATCAGGACGAGGGCGCTCAGCAGGAAGATCTGATACGAGAGCCGGTTGACGCGCGGGAAGACCATGTCGTCGCAGCCCAGCATGAGCGGGATGCAGAAGTTCCCGAAGGCCGCGAGCAGGACCGGCATCGCCACCCAGAAGATCATGATGGCGCCGTGGTTGGTGATGAGCGCGTTGTAGTCGGCGGGCCCGACCAGCCCGTAGCCCGGGACCTCGATCCCCGGGAAGGCGAGCTGCATGCGGAACGCGTACGCCATGAAGCCGCCGATCAGCGCCATGAACCTGCCCGTGAACATGTATTGCATGGCGATGACCTTGTGGTCGGTCGAGAAGGCCCACTTCCGCCAGGTGGCAACGTCTTCGTGGTGCTCGTCGTGCGGTGCGCTGGGGGAGGGAAGAGTTTCCGCCATGGCTACTTCTGCGCCGGCGCGTAGGCCGCGAGCGAGAGGGGAGACTCCGCCGCCATCCAGGCGGCGTGTTGATCTGCAGTCTCGATGTGGATGCGCGCGCCCATCAGCCCGTGCCCGATGCCGCAGATCTCGGCGCACTGGATGTCCCACTCGCCGGCCATCGTGGCCTCGAACCAGCCCGTGATCACGCGGCCGGGGATGGCGTCCTGCTTCAGCCGAAAGACGGGCACCGAGAAGTTGTGCAGGACGTCCCGCGCCTCGAGCTTGTAATGGTACAGGGTGTCCTTCTGTATGTGGAGCTCGTTGACCTTCACGATGTCGTCGGCGGTGTCGAGCTTCCCGTCCGGGCCGGGGTGCTCGAAGGTCCACGCCCACTGCTGCCCGATCACCCGGACGGTCTGGTCCGCCGGCGGCAGGTCCTGCTTGACGTCGTACCAGACCACCACCGCGAAGTAGATGATGAAGACGTCGCAGACCAGGACGAGGTAGTGGGGAAGGTGGATCCACCTCTTCTCATCCTTCTTCTCACCGCTGATGTACTGGGCCGGCACGCCTTCCCGCTTGCGGAAGCGGATGATCAGCCAGAAGAAGAGGCCCGAGGTCGCCATGAACCAGAGGCCCACCAGCCAGAAGATCAGGTCGAACAGGAAGTCGATGTCCTTGGCGTAGGTGGACGCGGCAACAACGTAGTACTCGATCATCTAACCGTCTCAGTCCTCACAGGATGACCAGGAAGACCACGGCGATGAAGGCGCCGACGACCGCCATGCAGATGAGGAAGGTGTTGTGGGCCAGCTCTTCCGGGGGTCGTTCTTGCGTCACCTAGAAGCCGCTCCTCACCTTCTCGCGAGTGTCTCGATGTGCGCGATCACGTCGAGCATGGCCTGCTGGTCGGCCAGCTGGGCCGCCATGCCGCGCATCATGATCGCGTTCGCGTTCTTCGGGTTGCTCCCGCGCACGCCCGCCTTGTACTTCTCGAGAGCGGACAGCAGGTACCAGTCGTTGGTGTGGACCAGGCGCGGCGCGTTCATCTGCTGGATGCCGTTCCCGTCCGGCCCGTGGCAGGCGCCGCAGACCGCGTAGAGGGCCGCGCCCTTCGCGGCATCGCCGCCCTCCAGGGTCGAGGCCGGCTGGCTCGCCGAAAGGCTGGCCACGTAGGCGGCCACGGCGGTGATATCCGCGTCGTCCTTCAGGGAGAGGGACATCGGGTGCATGCGCAGGCCGGCCACGTCGTCCGGGTTCTTGCCCCGGATCCCGGACTTGAAGTTGTGGAGCTGACGCTCCGCGTACCACTGCTTCAGGCCGGCGATCGCCGGCGCCAGCGCGAGCTTGCTGCCCTGGCCCTGCGAGCCGTGACACTGGCTGCAGAGGTCGAAGAGCGCCTCGCCCCGCTCGAGCTCGTCCGCGCGCGCGGGGCCGGGCGGGAGAGCGGCGGCAAGCGCCAAGAGCGCGGCTGCCGCCACGAGATGCTTCCTCGTCAACATTGCGATCCTTGGCTGAGTCGGGGCGCAGACCCGGCCGCAAGTCCACCGGGGAGAGTGGGACCGGGGCCGGCCGGGAGTGGGGTTAGCCAACTCACAGCGAATCCACAAGGCAGTGAAACCGCATCGTATCGTTGCGCGACCATTAGGGTTTTCCCAATGTACCGCCCGTCTGGCCGGGGCGGTTTGCCCCGCGGGCGGCGCTCACGCCGGGACCGGGTTGAGGTGGTAGAGCAGTGCGTACACCACGACCCCCGTGATCGAAACGTACATCCAGATCGGCCACGCCCAGCGCGCCAGCCGGCGGTGCCGGTCGATTCGGCCGCGCAGACCGAACACGACCAGCGTGATGGCGAGCGGCGGGACGGTCATGGCCAGGGTCACATGGGAGAAGAGCAACGCGAGGTACGCGGCCTGCGCGGCGCCCTCGGCGTGGAACGTCGTGCTCTCGAAGCCCCGGGACACCTTGTGGGCGATGTAGAGCGCCAGGAACAGGCTCGAGACCGCGAACGCGCTCAGCATGGTCCGGCGGTGCGCGTCGATTCGTCCCCGGCGGATCAGGGCCCGGCCCACGATCAGCAACGTGGCCGCAATCGCGTTCAGGCTCGCATTCACCGCGGGCAGGAAGGAGAGATCCACTCGGGTCTCCTAGGCTCCCGGCGCCCGCTCGCGGCCCGGCAGGGTCCTGCCCAGCAGGGCTACCCCCGCGAGCACGCAGCCGGCCAGCCAGAAGGGCGCAGCCTGAGTCTGGTCGTAGAGCCAGCCCGCCGCCACCGGTCCCACCACCCGGGCCAGGGACGCCGCCGACTGGAAGGTACCCAGGACGACACCGCGGCTCTCGGGCGGGGCCGTCAGCGAGGTCAGGCTGAGCAGGGACGGCTGCAGGATCGCGCGCCCGGCGGCGGCCAGCGCCAGCGGCACGAGCAGGACCGGGACCGTGGG
>JAPUKG010000473.1 GCA_027295775.1 Pseudomonadota bacterium | reverse complement strand
AGATCGGGGATCACGTCGCCCACGTTTCCCGAGTAGACGAAGATCTCGCGCAGGGGGGCCTCGCCCTCCGCCGCATGGGTCGAGGCGCACTGGACGTCCAGGCTGGCGCCCGAGCCGAAGCGGGTGAAGGAACCGAAGAAGACGAAGTCCGCCCCGACCTCGCGGCCGATCGCCAGCGCCTCGGGCAGCCGGCTGGTCGCCCGCGATTCGTCCTCGATCATGATCAGCTCGACCTCGTCGATCGCGGCGAAACGGTGCCGGATCATGTCGCGCAGGCCGTTCCGCAGGTAGGCGCGGTCGTCGGCGCTGTGGACGACGAGCGGAATCAGCGCGATCCGGGAGGGCCCGACGTTCTCGGCACCCTGGGCGGGCGCGTGCAGGAGGAGCGTCGCGCCCAGGAGCGCGAGGACGAGCATCCAGGTTCTCAACGGTTGCCTCTCCCCGGGGTGCGGCAGTGTTGGCCATCCCCGAGAACCCGTCAACTGTGCGGTCTCCCGACCGATTTCGCGGCTCAGCGGGGCTCGGGCACGCCTTGGACGGGAAGCCGCACGAAGAAGGTCGCGCCCTCGCCGGGCCGGCTGCGCACGTCGATGCTCCCCCCGTGATCGGCCACGATCTGATGAGAGATCATGAGGCCGAGTCCGGTTCCCTCGTCGGGCTCCTTGGTGGTGAAGAAAGGGTCGAAGACGCGCTCCAGGTGCTCCTCCAGGATGCCCGGACCCGTGTCGTTCACCTGGACGCAGACGCCGTCCTCGGGCCGCTCGGGATCGGGGCCCACCACCACCCGGACCTTCCCGTGCTCGGGCGTGGCCTGGACGGCGTTCAACAGGAGGTTCAGGAAGACCTGGTGGAGGTGGTCGCGGACCGCCTGCACGCGCGGCGTCTCGGGATCGGCGTCCAAAACGAGGGTCACGTTCTTCGCCCGCGCCTCTCGCTCGAGCAGGGTCACCACCTCGCTGGCCAGCTCGCCCACGTCGACGCTCTCGCGCTCGCCGACCGCCCCATTGGCTCCGGCCCCGCCCCCGCGTCCGAGGCGCGACATGGTCGAGACCAGACGGCGGATGCGCTCCACCTCGCCGCACGCCAGCGCGTGGTAGTTCTCCCAGAACTCCGGCTCGTCGTCGCCGCGCTTTCCGGGCGCCAGACTCAGGAACGTGTGGACCGACACCAGCGGGTTGTTGATCTCGTGGGCCAGGCCCGCGGCCAGGGTGCCGAGCGTGCCCAGTCGATCGGCCCGCAGCACCTGCTCCCGAGAGCGGCGCAGGTCGTCTACCAGGCGCGCGTTCTCGATGGCGATGACCGCCTGGATCGAGAGGCCGTCCAACAGCGTCCGCTCGTCGGCGCCGAAGGGCGAGCCCCCGCTGCGGTTGTCCACCGTCAGGGCGCCCACCACGTCCTTCTTGCCGATCAGCGGCACGACCACGATCTCGTCCGCGGAGACCTCGGTCACCCACTGGCGCACCGGCGTCTCCAGGTCCGAGAGATCCTCGACGCGCAGGGTCTGGGTCTCGCCCTTGCTCAGGCGCCCAACGAAGCTCGGAGCATTCGCCATCGACAGGTGGATTTCCTGCAGACGATCGTGGATCTCGCTGGCCTCCGGCGCGAAGCCGCCCCAGCGCAGGCGCTCGCCGTCGGCTTCGAAGAAGAGCAGGGACGCGCCGTCGAAGCCCAGCTCCTTGTGCGCGCACTCCAGCAGGAACTCGATCAGCGGCTCCGGCTCGAGCTGGCAGTGGAGCGAGCGGGAGATCGTGTTGAGCTGGGTGAGCTCCCACAGCAGCGCGTCGCGCTCGCGGTCGAGCGCGTAGACCTCGATTGCCCGCCGCAAGGTCAGCCCCATGTCGTCGGCGTCCCAGGGCTTCGGCAGAAAGCGGTAGATCTGACCGTCGTTGATGGCCACGCTCAACGTCTCGACGTCGCCGTACGCCGTGACCAGGATCCGGATCGTCTTTTCATCGATCTCGCGCACGCGCGCGAGGAACTCGGTGCCCGTCATCCCCGGCATGCGTTGATCCGAGAGGACCACGGCCACCGGGTTCTCGTTGAGGACCTGCAGACCCTCGGCGGCGCTCTGCGCGGTGAGGATCGAGAGCTGGCGCTTGAAGGTGAGCTCGAAGATCCGGAGGTTCTCCGGCTCGTCGTCGACATAGAGGACCGGAAACTCGCGGTGGTCCAGGAGCGACTTGGGCTTGGGGCGCATGCGGCTTTCCCTGTCCCTCCGACTCGTCTAGACGGGCAGTCGAAGCGTGAAGGTCGAGCCCTCGCCTTCGGCTGATTCGACCTCGAGCCTCCCGCCGTGCGCCTCTGCGATCTGACGGCTGATCGAGAGTCCCAGGCCCGTCCCCCGGCCCGCGCTCTTGGTGGTGAAGAACGGCTCGAAGAGCCGCTCCCGCACCGCGGGCTCGATGCCGGGGCCGTCGTCCCGGAAGACGATCTCGATCCCTCCGTCCACGACGGAAGCGTCGACCCAGATCGACCCACCCGTCCCGTCCAACGCTTCGGCAGCATTTTTGAGGAGGTTTAGGAAAACCTGGTTGAGCGCCGGACCGTCTCCCTGGAATTCCGGCAGGTTCTCTGGAATCCGCACCTCGACCCGGGCATTCGACTCCGACAGCCGGTGGCGCAGAAGCTGCGCCGTCGATTCGAGGGACTTCTGGAAGTCCACCGGCGCGTGGTTCCGCTGGCCCGGCGCCGCAAAATCCCGCAGGTCGGCAACCAGCCGCGACGTCCGCGCCAGCCCCTCGCTCACGATCTCCACCAGCTCGCCCAGGTCCTTGACCACCTCTCCGAAGCCCAGCTCTTCCTGAGCCTCGCGGAGCGCCTCCACCTGCGCCGCCAGTCGCTCGCGATCGCGCCAGTCGAGCTGGGCCATCTGGCCGGCCAAGCCGGCCACCTCGCCCACCTTGCTCTGGAGCGTCCGCACCGCATTCAGGGCGAAGTTGACCGGGTTGTTCACCTCGTGGGCGATGCCGGCAGCCAGCTCGCCCACCGCGGCCAGCCGCTCGTTCTGCACCAGCTGTACCTCGGCCCGCTTGAGCTCCGCCAGGGCGCGGTCCAGCGACGCGTTCTGCTCGGCGAGCTCCTCCTGGAGCTGCCGGACCCGGACCAGGGACCGCACCCGCGCCAGCAGCTCGCGCGGGTGGAAGGGCTTCGTCACGTAGTCGTCGGCGCCCAGCTCGAGACCCTCGATCTTCATCTCGCGCTCGGCCTTGGAGGTGACCAGCACCACCGGAATGCCCGCGGTCTCGGGGTCGCCCTTGATCGCCCGGCAGAGCTCCGTCCCCGACATCTCGGGCATCATCACGTCCGTCAACACCAGGGTGGGCGCCTGCTCGCGCAGCGAGTCCAGGGCCTCCCGACCGTTGCGCGCCACCCGCACCCGGAACTCGCGGCTCAGCAGGAACGCCAGCAGCTTGCGCATGTCCGGGTTGTCCTCGGCCACCAGGATCTCGGGCGCCGTCGCGAGATGGGCCGGCACCGCCAGCTGAAACGCGCCGCTCGCGTGTACCCCCTCCCAGCGCTCGATGGTCCGCTCCATCTCGAGGGTCGCGCCGTCGCCCGGATCGCCGTCCCCCAGATGGAGCTCCGCCTCCGCCGCCTCCATCGCGCTGCGCAGCGACGTCCGCCGGCCGTCGTCCGTCTCCAGGACCTCCTCGTCGCCGGCCTGGCCGTCCGCCTCGCCCACCGGGAGCACCACGCAGATCGAAGAGCCGCAGCCCACTCCTTCGCTCTCGGCCCAGATCCGGCCACCGTGTAGCGCCACCAGCTCGTGGGTCAGCGAGAGACCGATTCCCGTGCCCTCGTGCTTGCGCGTAGCCGACCCGTCCACCTGGGCAAACCGGTCGAAGATCCGCTCCAGCTGATCGGCGGGAATGCCCAGCCCCGTGTCGACCACCCGGAACTCCACGCCCTCCTCCACCGCCTTGCCCCGAATCGTGATGCGGCCGCCGCTGTCCGTGA
This sequence comes from Pseudomonadota bacterium, assembly GCA_027295775.1. Taxonomy (GTDB): domain Bacteria; phylum Myxococcota_A; class UBA9160; order UBA9160; family UBA4427; genus JAPUKG01. The sequence continues at coordinate 847 of JAPUKG010000473.1, read as the reverse complement.
ACTTGAGCGCGTTGCCCACCAGGTTGATCAGCACCTTGTCGAGGGCATCCGGGTCGCCATTGATTTCGCGAAGCCCCTCGAAGCCCTCCATCCCGAGCTCGATGCCCTTGCGCTCCGCCAGGGGCCGGGCCCCAACCACCACGTCCTCCACGAGCTGCCCCAGGTCCATGGGCTGCCGCCGGACGGTGAACTGCGAGCTCTCCAGCCTTGCCAGATCCAGCAGGTTGTTGATCAGCTTGTGCAGCCGCTTCCCGTTCACGTGCATCGTCTTCAGCGTGCCGCCGATCGCCGAGGGCATCTCGCCGAACTCGCCCGAGCGCAGGGCGTCCAGCGGTGCAAGCATCAACGTCAGCGGCGTGCGGAGCTCGTGATGGATATTGGCGGTGAACCGCGCCTTCTGGCGGTCGAGCTCCTTGAGGTGGTCGCGCGCTTCCTCCAGATCTCGCCGCTGCTTGAAGTCCGAAAAGCCCAACGCATCCAACCTGGCGCAGCTGTACACGCACTCCACCGCCGTAGCGAGAACAAAAAAGAGTGGGACGACATACTGGTTGACAGTGACGGTTTCTCCAGTCGCCAATGGCAGCGCCGCGAAAGCACCAGAGAGAGCTGCAACGATCCACACCGCGTGACGAGCTGTTAGCGGAACAAAGACAGGCATACCCACGAAGAGAATCATCAGCCCAGGCCAGTAGTAACTAGTCGCGCCTCCGGCAGCCCCGATGATCGAGATCAAGGCGAAGCCGATAACCAAGCACGATGAATTTATGAGCGGCTCCGGCCTACAGCGGCCCAGCCCGAGGTAGACCGCAACCAAGGCGGCGTTCCAAGCCAGCCTCAGTCCAAGGAA
>JAPUKG010000472.1 GCA_027295775.1 Pseudomonadota bacterium | reverse complement strand
GACGAGATGGTCGACGCCAACGACATCGCCGACAGGGCCATGGCGGCAACGCTCGGACCGGACGCGATGGACGAGGCCGAGGCGTCCTTCGCGGCGGCGCGACACCCGACCTACGCGACCGAGACCATGGCCGGTCTCCTCGAGGGGCAGGGCGACGCGGACGGCGCCGAGGCGATCCGATCGGCGCTCGACGGCCCGGGCCAGCCCGGTCCGCTTCCCGAGGTCACCGCCATGGACGCGGCACAGGAGCAGCTGATCGAGCTCGAGCGATGGCTGCGAAACATCCGAAGAGGTGCGGCATGAGCTTCGACACGATCCTGCGAGCCATCCTGGAGGAGTCCGGCGGCATCGGAGTGGCCCTGATGGGCACCGACGGCGTCCCGGTGGCGCAGCTCCAGTCCCAGTCCCAGAACCAGAATCCGACCGGCGGCGCGGGTGCAGGTCCGCTCTCCGAGGACGTCGGCATCGCCGGCGCCGAGTTCGTGCGTATCCTCGAGGAGATCCGCAAGGTCGCGGACGCCCTCGGCGGCGGCGAGGTGACCGAGACGGTGATCTCGCTGAGTCACTTCTCGCTGATCTTCCGCGCCATCGACGAAGACCTGTTCGTGGTGCTCGCCATGCCCGTGGATGGCAACCTGGGCAAGGCGCGCTATCTCATCCGCCGTCACCAGCTCGCCATCCGCCAGGAGCTCTAGCCGCTCGTCCCCTGGCCGGCGGGGGGACACGGAGGGGCCATGCCCGATCCGCTGCGCATCCTCGTCGTCCACGGTCCCAACCTCAATCTGCTGGGCACCCGTGAGCCCGAGATCTACGGCACCACTACCCTGGCGCAGATCGACGCCGAGCTGGCCGCCTCGGCGAAGGAGTTGGACTGCGAGCTCGAGAGCTTCCAATCGAATCACGAGGGGGCGCTCATCGACCGCATCCAGGAGGCGCGCTCCTGGGCCGACGGCCTGCTCGTGAACCCGGGCGGTCTGACCCACTCGAGTGTCTCCCTGCGCGACGCCCTGGCGGGAACCGCCCTGCCCGTGGTGGAGGTCCATCTCTCGAACATCCAGGCCCGCGAGTCCTTCCGCCAGCGGTCGTTCGTGTCCGGCATCGCCGTGGGGGTGATCTCGGGCTTCGGCGCAGCGAGCTACCGGCTGGGTCTTCAGGCCCTGATCGGTCAGCTGAGGCCGTAGCGCCGTGCCTCGGGGCCGCGTCGCGCCCCTGCGATTCCTCGACGACGGCCCGGCGGCGGGTCCGTGGAACATGGGTGTCGACGAGGCGCTCCTGGCCACCGCCCAGCGCAGCGGAGTCGCGACGCTGCGCCTCTACACCTGGCAGGGTCCCTGGCTCTCGCTCGGCTACGGCCAGTCCGTCGGAGAAGCGCGGGTGCAGGCGTGCCGGCGCGCGGACGTCGGCATCGTCAGGCGGATGACGGGCGGCGGCGCGGTCCTCCACGGCCAGGACCTGACCTACGCGCTGGCGACGCCGGTGGAGCGGCTTCCGTCCGGGCTGTCCGGCGCCTATGACCGGGTGGCCGCAGCCCTCGTGGCCGCGCTCCGCGAGCTGGGCGTCGCCGCCGAGCGCAGCGCGCCGGCGCCCCCGACCCGGGGCCGCGGTCCCTTCGACTGCTTCGCCGCGCCCGCCGCCCACGAGATCTGCATCGGGGGCCTGAAGCTGGCCGGCAGCGCCCAGCGCCGGGCCGACGGCGCGCTCCTCCAGCACGGGTCTCTTCGCCTGCGTCCCGACCCGCCGGCCGCGCGGGTCGCCTCCGGCCTGGGGCCCGGCGCCACCAGCCTCGCCGAGGTGGCCTGCACCGCCCCCGAGCTTGCACTCCGAGAGGCCCTGGCCCGGGCCTTCGGCGACCTGCTCGGCGCCCCGGTCGTGCCCGGCTCGCTCGATCGCGAGGAGTGCGAATCGGCTGAAATGGGGGTTTGTAACTACGGAGCCAAAGGCCATCGGTAGGCCTCGGGTTGCCCTCAAGGGTGTAGAGGGGCGGCCGATACAGCTTTCGAGGGGCGATGGGTCCTTCTTGCCCACGAATGTCTGTTGCTGAGGGTTCCCGTTGGCGATCAACAAGCGCAAAGTCCTGGATGCCGCGCGGAAGCACATCCAGAGGGGCGCCAAGCAGAAGGCACTCAAAGAGTTCGAGAGGCTCCTCAAGCTGGATCCGCGCGACGGGCGCCTTCGCCTGGAGATCGGCGACGCCCACCGCCGCTGGGGTCAGATCGAAGAGGCGATCTCCCAGTACACCAAGGTCGCGGACCAGTACCAGCAGGAGGGCTTCGATGCCCGCGCGGTCGCGGTCCTCAAGCAGATCCTGAATCTCGACCCGAAGCGCTACGCGTCGTACGTGGCGCTCTCGGAGCTGTACCAGCGCATGGGCCTCGACGCCGAGGCCGTCAGCTCGTTGCAGACAGCGGCCGATGGCTACCACAAGGAAGGCAAGAAGCGCGAGGCTCTCGAGCTCCTGCGCAAGATGGCGTCGCTCGATCCGGGCAACACCACCAGCCGGCTCAAGGTGGCGGATCTGCTGAAGCAGGAGGGCCTCGAGTCCGAGGCCATCTCCGAGTACGAGGCCGTGGCCGAGGAGCTCCAGAGCCAGGGCTCCCACGAGATGATCGCCACCGTGTACATGCGGATCCTGGAGATCGAGCCGGAGCGCGTGAGCATCCTGACCGCCCGGGCGCAGAACCTGCTGAGGCAGGGCCAGGCCGGGCGCGCGGAGCCCTTCGCTCTGAAGGCGCTCGACAAGGACGGCGACGACGTCGAGCACTACGAGCTGGTCTGCGACATCTACAAGGCTCTCGACCGCCCCGAGGACCTGGCCGACGTCACCCTCCGTCTGGCGAAGCTGTACCGGGATCGCGGCGACGACGACGGCGCGCGTGAGATCATGCAGCGCCTGCCCGCGGTCGAGTCCCTGGAGGTGAGCGGTGACCTGTCCGAGCAGGAGCTGCCGCCGGAGCTCGAGCTGGACCAGACCGAGTCCTCCAGCCTCGACGACGAGGATCTTCTGGAGGACGAGTTTCTCGCCACCGACGGCGAGATCGGGCTCGGCCGCCCGGCCGACGCCCTGGTCGCAGAGGAGTCGGCGCCCGAGCCGGAGCCCGAGGAGGCCGACCTTCCGGAAGGCGATTCCGACCAGCTCTTCGCCGAGGCCAGCGTGTACCTGCGCTACGGCAAGCGCGACCAGGCGATTGCGAGCCTGCGCGCGATCCTGAAGCGGGAGCCCGAGCACCGCGCCTCGCTCGAGAAGCTGGGCGAGGCGTACGCCGAGGGCGGCCAGGACGAGCAGGCCGTCGAGATGTGGACGCGGGCGGCCGAGTGCGCGCGCAGTGCGGGCGACGCCGACGCCTTCGGCATCCTGCGCGATCGCGTCTCGGCGCTCGACTCCGCTGCCGCGGCCGACATCGAGCCGATGGACGACGGCACCTCGGTCGACGGGGATGCGGACGAGTCCGAGGTCGCCATCGACGATTCCTCCGAGGAGTCTGTGGAGACCCTCGCGGCGGACTCCGGGGACAACGATCGGGAGGAGCCTCTCGAGTTCGTGGACGAGATCGAGGCGGCGGAGGCTGCGGAACCGCCGGACGTCGGCGAGATCGAGATCGACATCGACGGGGGCGAGATCGACGCCGACCTCGACGCCCAGCCCGAGGACTCCGAGCCGCTGCTGGACGAGTCGGCTCCGGTCCTCGAGAGCATCGATATCGACGTGGACATCGATGTCGACGGCGAAGGCGCGGACGAGAACGACGGCCCGACGACCGCGTTCGTGGCCGAGGAGCCGTCGACGGCGGTCTCGATCGGCGCCGATCAGAGCGCCTCGTCGGTCCAGCGGGTCACCGAGGACCTGGAGGAGGCCGAGTTCTACTTCAAGCAGGGGCTCTACGACGAGGCCGAGGCGATCTATCAGCGCGTGCTGGAGGCGGCCCCGAGGCATCCCAGCGCCATGCTCCGCCTGGGCGAGATCGCGGCGCAGCGCGGCGCGGATCCGACCGACGCCGGCGCGGCCCCGGGCGCCTTCTCGACGCCCACCCTCGAGCACGTCGACGAATCCGAGGCCGAGGAATCGGAGGCCGAACCCGAATCCGAGCCGGAGAGCGAGCCCGAGGCGGCGGTGGCCGAGGCGGAGATCACGGCGCGCTCCGACGAGACCCAGCCGAGCGCCGACGAGGATGTCGAGGCGGTGGCGGAGTCCGAGCCGGAGGACGCCGAGGACGAGTGCTTCGACCTGGCCGCCGAGCTGCGCGACGCCTTCGACGACGACGAGGAAGACGAACGGGACCCGAACGAGACGAGCGGCGTCCTCTCGACCGTCGAGGATGGCTTCGCCTCGATCTTCAGCGAGTTCAAGAAGGGCGTCAGCGCAACCCTCTCCGAGGGGGACCACGAGACGCGCTATGACCTGGGCATCGCGTACAAGGAGATGGGGCTCTACGAGGACGCGATTGCCGAGTTCCGGGTCTGTCTGGGCAGCCCGGATCGCCTCGTCGACAGCCTGAGCATGATGGGTCTGTGCGCGCTCGACCTGGATCGACCGGGCGACGCGGTGAGCCACCTCGAGCAGGCGCTGGCCACCGATGGCCTCCGGGACGAGACCCGCGCGGGTCTCTCCTTCGACCTCGGCCGTTCCCTCCAGGCATTGGGCGACACCGACCGCGCGCGCAGCGCCTTCGCGACGGTGGTCGAGATCGAGCCCGACTTCCCGGGCGTCGCCGCTGCCATCGCCTCGCTGGACCAGGCGCCAGCCGAAACCGTCGACGCCGTGGAGTTGTCGGACGACCCCGACGGCTTCGAATCCTTCGAGGAGCTGATGGAGGAGGCCCCCGAGGAGGCCGAGACCTTCGAGTCCTTCGACGATGTCATCACCGAGGCCGAGGCCGAAGCGGTGGAGCCGGAAGGCGAGGCGCCGCCGGCCGCGAAGAGCGACGGCGCGCGCGACCGCAAGCCGCCCCGCAAGAAGAAGATCTCGTTCGTCTGACCGTTCGACCGGAGGGACCGTGGAACATCTTCAACATTTCGGGCTCACTCAGGATCCCTTCCAGAACGAGCCGGACCTGCGTTTCTACTTCGACAGCGGCTCGCACCGGGAAGCTCAGCGCCGTGTCGAGCGGGGGCTCCGCCAGTCGAAGGGGCTCACCCTGCTCACGGGGGAGGGTGGCACGGGCAAGACCCTGTTGGCGCGGCGCATCCTCGAGGATCTGGAGGAGGAGCTCTTCGACGCGAACCTGATGGTCACCATCCAGCGAACCACCGGCCCTGGATCGCTGTTGCGGCGTTTCGCGCGCCAGCTCGAGATCGAGGAGCCGGCCGCCGACGACGCTGCCCTCACCGGACAGATCTACGAGCAGCTCGCCGTGGTGCGCGAGGACGGCCGTCACGCCGTGTTGATCATCGACGATGCCCACCTGCTCTGCGCGGAGGCCTTGTCGGAAGTGGGCGGATTGCTGAACCTCGAGTACGAGGATCGGCGCCTGGTGTCGCTCCTGCTCGTGGGACTTCTGGAGCTGGACGACAGCCTGGCCCGCGAGCCCGCCCTGGCCCAGCGCGTGGACGTGCGCGTGCGGCTCCAGCCGCTCAGCCACGACGACTCGGCGGCCTACCTGGCCCACCGCATCGAGGCGACCGGCGGCAATCCGTCGATCGTGCCGGCCGACGCCATGGAGACCCTGTACAAGTTCGGCCGCGGTCGGCCGCGCCTCATGAACACGCTGGCCGACAACGGGCTGTTCGAGGCATTCCTGGGCGGCCGCCAGCAGCTCGGCTGCGAAGACGTGGAGCGCGCGGCGGGCGACCTGGGCATCGGGTCGGATCCCGGCAGCACCTACACCCAGCCCGCGCCGTCGGCTCCCGCACTGGCCCCGGCCGCGGTTCTCGGCGAGCTGACCGATCCCGACGCCCCGGATGCCATGGACACCGCCGGCGCGTCCGCAAGCCTGATGGATCCCGAGAGCGACGTCGATGCCATGGAGCTGGGCGCCATACTCGACTCCGCCGCCGAGGGCCCGGACGGTCTCGTGACCGTCCTCCACAGCGAGGACCCGGGCGCCAGCAGTCCGGAGCTGGATCTGGACGCCGAGATCAGCGCCGCCCTGGAAGAGCCCCAGGTGCCACCGGAGCCGCCCTCGGGTCCGTTCGCCGAGCCCACCCAGGTCGCGTTCTCCGACGACGACCGGGACACCACCGACGAGGAGGTGGACGACCTCTTCGTGGAGCTGCTCGACGACTGACCGCCTCGCGCGCGCCAGCGAGCGCCCTTGCCGATCCCCGGCCCCGGTGCGAACCTAGACCCCGAAGCGCGAGTAGCTCAGTTGGTAGAGCATCAGCTTCCCAAGCTGAGGGTCGCCGGTTCGAACCCGGTCTCGCGCTCCAGGATTCATGCAGCCAGTCACGCACTTAGCGGGCTGGCTGTACTTCGTTTGGGAATTCGAGTTGCTATAACTTGCTGAAACTATTGCTTTTA
>JAPUKG010000471.1 GCA_027295775.1 Pseudomonadota bacterium | reverse complement strand
GAAGCGTCTGCCGAGGATGGGGCCGATGTGGATGTCGCTCAGCTGCGCGATCCGGAAGCCGTCTCGCTCAACGGGCCAGCGCGGAAGGGCGAGCTCGACGCGCCGGAGCGCGGGCGAGGCCAGACCGCCTCGCAGGGCGATCCCCGCCGTGGTGAGGGCGAGGGCAGCGACCACGGCCGCGCGCAGCGGCCCGACCTTCCCGTCCGCGCTGCCATCGGCGGCCGACGCCGTCGCGCCGCCGATCCAGAGCAGGAGATCCGATACGCCCAGCAGCACCACGGAGTAGAAGGCCAGTCCCATCCAGAGGGAGGCGGGCCAGGAGATCCACCGGGACCAGGGCGGGCGCAGCAGGCGCTCGGCTACGGGCTGGAGCACGAGCAGGGCACCCCCGAGCACGACGACCCCGACGAGCGCCGAGCGCAGGACGCCCTCCACACCGGCGTCGAACACCAGACGCTGGGCGACGTACCAGTGGCCGCTGGCCAGGACGGTGAGCGCCAGCGATGCGACCAGGGCAATGCCGAGGATGCGAAGCACGGCCCTAGCCTAACGGGCCGCGCCGGAAGTGCGACCCGGTCAGGGCCGCCGAAGACGAGCTCAGTCGTCCTCCAGGAGGGGCGCGAAGCGCGACTTGTCGGCGGCCTTCATGTAGGCGTCCTGGGCCAGGATCTTGCCGTCCTTGACGAACTGGAACAGCACGTCGTCCATGGCTTGCATGCCGTGGCCCTTTCCCGACTGGATGATCGAGTAGATCATCTGGGTGTTCCCCTCGCGGATCACGTTGGGTAGGCCCGGTGTCTTGAGCAGGATCTCGGTGGTCGCGATGCGGCCCTTGCCGTCGGCGGTCGGAAGCAGGAGCTGCGACACGATCGCGGTGAGCGACTCCGAGAGCGACATCCGGATCATGTTCTGCTCTTCCGCCGGGAAGGCGTCGATGATGCGGTCGATGGTCTTGGCGGCGTTGTTCGTGTGCAGCGTGGCGAAGACCAGCGCGCCCATTTCGGCGGCGGTGATCGCCAGGGCGATCGTCTCGCGCTCGCGCATCTCGCCCACCAGGATCACGTCGGCGTCCTGGCGGATCGCAGAGCGCAGGGCGGGTGGAAAGCCCTGGGTGTGCAGGCCGACCTCGCGGTGCGAGAAGACGGACTGCTTGTTCTGGTGGACGAACTCGACCGGGTCCTCGATGGTGACTACGTGCCGGCAGTGGGTCTTGTTCATGCGGTCGATGATCGCGGCCAGAGTGGTCGACTTACCGGAGCCGGTCGGCCCGGTCACCAGGACCAGCCCGGACTCCAGGTCGGCCAGCTCGCCGATGCACTCGGGGAGGTTCAGCTGCTCCAGGCCGATGATCTCCTCCGGGATGATGCGGAAGACCGCCGCGGCGCCGTTGTCCTGGACGAAGTAGTTGGCCCGGAAGCGCGCCACTCCCTCGAGCCCGTAGGCGAAGTCGAGGTCATTGCTGGAGACGAACTCGTTCCACTGGCGCTCGGAGGCGAGCTCTTCCATGAGACCGCGGAGTCCGTCATCGCTGAGGGTTCCCTCGCCCTCGATGACGCGGATCTTGCCCCTGGCCCGGATGCGCGGCTCGAGCCCCGACGCCAGGTGCAGATCCGAGCCGTCGTTCTCCTTCAGGTAGGTCAGCAGTCGATCGAGCTGTGCCACTTCGCCCCGCCTAGCCGGTGATGAGCTTCTTCTCCTCCGCGTAGCGGAGGGCCTCCTCCTTCTCGACCGTGCCCGAGCGCACCAGCTCGTTCAGCGACTGCTCGAGCAGGCACATCCCATGGGATGCGCCGGTCTGGATGGAGGAGCGGATCTGCACGGTCTTCTGGTCGCGGATCAGATTCCCGATCGCCTTGTTCAGGACCAGGATCTCGAGCGCCGGGACGCGCCCGCTGCCGTCCTTGGCCGCGACGAGCCGCTGGGAGATCACTGCGCGCAGGGACTCGGAGAGCATGGTGCGCACCTGGTCCTGCTCGTTCGACGGGAAGGCGCCGATCATGCGGTTGATCGTCCGGACGGAGTTGTTGGTGTGCAGGGTCGCCAGCACGAAGTGTCCCGTCTCCGCCGCGGTCATGGCCAGCGAGATGGTCTCCAGATCGCGCAGCTCACCGATCACGATCACGTCGGGGTCCTCGCGCAGGGCAGCGCGCAGGGCCCGGGCGAAGCTGGTGGTGTGGCGGCCCGCGTGGCGCTGGTTCACCAGACAGCGCTTCGACGGGTGCAGGTACTCGATCGGGTCCTCGACGGTGAGGATGTGCTCGTCGCGCTCCTCGTTGATCAGGTTGACCATGGCGGCCATGGTCGAGGACTTGCCGCAGCCCGCGGGCCCGGTGATCAGCACCATGCCCTGGTGGAAGTTCGTGAACTTGGCCAGCGCGCTCGGCAGCCCCAGCTGCTCCAGCGTCGGCGGCTCCGCCGGGATCGCGCGGAAGACGGCGTCGAAGCCGCGCTGCTGGCGGTAGACGTTGGTGCGGAAGCGGCCGATGCCGTCGACCTGGTAGCAGAGGTCGAGCTCGCCGTGGCGGGCCAAGGCCTCGCGCTCGTCGGGGCGAAGCGCCGCGACCACGAGCCGCTCCGTCTCCTCGGCGGCGAGCGAGCCGCCCGTCTCCACCATCTTGCCGTGGACGCGGAGCTTGAGCGGCGCTTCGGCGTGGATGTGGATGTCGCTCGCACCCGCCTGGACCGCGTCGCCCAGGATCTGATGAAGCCGCGCTTCGTCGGCACTCGCAGCGAGAGTGAGCTCGAGGGAATCGGGGGAGCTGTGGGCGGCTACCGAGGCGGGCGCGGCTACCACCGCTGCTGGCTGGGCCTTCGGTGCCGACGCGGGTTGCGCCGCCGCGGGCGGGGCGGGTGGAGCCGAAGCGGGTTGCGCCACCGCGGGCTGGGGCACGGTGGCCTTCGCGGGCACCGGCACCTCGGACGTCGGCACTGCGGACCTTGCGGGCGACGGCACCTCCGCGGCCGGCACGGGTGGCTTCGGCCGGGGTGGAGCCGCAACCGTCCGGCCCGAGAGCGCCTGCTTGGCGCGGTGCTTCGCGATCAAGTCGCGCTGCACCTTCTGCAGCCGCTGGAGCTGGGCCGCGCTCATCAGGCCCCGTTCGGCGAAGATGTCGGCCAGCCGCTTCTCCGGCTGGCGGCCCTGCTCGGCCGTCGCCTCGGCGAGCTGCTCCATCGTGATCATCTTGAGCTGGACCGCCAGGCGACCCATCAAGAGGGTTTTCTGTTCCGCCATCGCTCCCGCCTCTGGGCAGGCCTGTCTATCGGCAGGTCTCCGGATGGCGTTGAGCCGCATCCGGGCGCAAAATTGTGGGAGCCTTACACCGTCCGGCTCGCAAAGGAGACCCCGTGCCGCTCCAGGGATTCCAGCGGCGCCACCTGCGCTCGCTCGCCCAGCCCCGCAAGGCACTCGTCCACGTGGGGGAGGCCGGGCTCAGCGAGTCCGTGCTCGAGGCCGTCGACCGCGCGCTCCTCGAGCACGAGCTGGTGAAGATCCGCCTGCACGAGCCCGAAGACAAGAAGGCCGCCGCGCGAGAGCTCGCGGAGCGCAGTCGGGCCGAGCTCTGCGGCCTGGTCGGCCACACGGTCATCCTCTACCGGCGCCACCCGGAGACGCCGCGCATCGAGCTGCCCGAGCGCGGCCAGAGCTGATCGCGGCCCGCGATGCTACCAACCCCGGAGATCGATCTCCCACACGTCCACCACCTCGTCGCCCGAGACCAGGTGGAGACGTTCGTGGTAGGCCACCGTGGGATCCACGTGGGCCGGTAGGACGCGGATCCGGTCCCCCACGGAGACGGGCTGCTCCGGAGCAAAGGTCAGGTGCTCGTCCGAGCAGAACCAGACCGCGGCCCCCTCGACGTCGGGATTGCCGTGGTCCATGCCCAGGGACTTGAGACCGCAATCGGCCACGGCGTACTTCTCCGAGACCGAGACCACGGTGGACCAGACGCTGAGGGCCTGGACGAAGGGAAGACCCAGCTTCGCGTACGCCGTGTCCATCAGCGAGTACGAGCCCGCCTGGATCTCCGTCCCGACGGTGTTGCACGCGTAGGTTCCGGTGCCTCCCGCCGAGACCACGTCGCCGCCTACGTCGGCGTGAGCGGCGAGCAGGAGCGCCATCGATTCCCGGCAGCGCTTTGCGCGCTCGGTCGCGTCCTCGAGGCCCACGACGTGACCCTCGTAGCCCATCACGCCGCGGACCTCGAGCCCGGCCTTGCGGGCCGCGTCCCCGAGCGCTCCGGCCCGTTCCGGCGCGCAGCCGCAGCGGGGGAGCCCCACGTTGACGTCGATCAGGACCTCGCGGACGCCCCCGCGCACCGCCGCGGCGATGGTCTCGGGGGAGTCGATCGCCACGGTGACCCGGGCGTCGAGAGCGCCCAGCCTCGCGGCGTCCAGCACCTCGTTGGCGAGTAACAGATCCTCGCCCAGGCCGGCCGCGGCCATGCCCTCCATCTCGCGAATCGTGGCGCAGGTGAAGCCGCGGTGGCCGCGCGCCGCCTGGCTCCTGGCCAGGGCCGTGCACTTGGTGGCCTTCACGTGGGGGCGCAGGCGCTCGCCGGGAAGCGCTTCGGTCATCACCGCCAGGTTGTGGTCGAGCGCGCCCGAGTCGACGAGCAGGGCGGGAGTGGCGAGGTCGTGGATGGAGGTCACGGCTGGGGGCGCACTAGTCGCCGAGCTCGAACGCCCCCTGGAGGGCCTTTTGATAGAGGGCATCCACCACCTTCTTCTGGGACGCGTTC
>JAPUKG010000470.1 GCA_027295775.1 Pseudomonadota bacterium | reverse complement strand
GAAGCGGAGGTCGATCTTGCCGCGCACCTCCTCGACCACCTTCGCGGACAGGCAGACGCCGCCGGCATCCGCCTCGGCCTCCAGGCGCGCGGCCACGTTGACGCCGTCGCCGTAGATGCGCTCGCCCTCCACCATGACCTCGCCCAGGTGGATGCCGATGCGAAAGGGCATGCGCCGCTCGGCCGGGAGCTCCGCGTTGCGCGCGGCCAGAGCGGTCTGGGCCTGGGCGGCACAGCGAACCGCCTCTGTGGCGCTCGGGAACTCGGCCAGCAGGTTGTCGCCCGGGGCGTCTACGACGCGGCCGCCGCACGCGGTCACGCACCGCGCGATCTCCTCGCGGTGGGCGGTGACGGTGCGAACCGTCGCCACCTCGTCGTCCGCCATCAGCCGGCTGTAGCCGACGGCGTCGGCGCTCAGGATCGCGGCCAGGCGGCGCTCGACGGACTCGGGGCTCACGCCGCGAGCTCCCTGCGCAGGGCACCGAGGAGTCGCTCGACGCTCTCCTCGCGCGCGTTCTCGCCCATTAGCCCGATCCGCCAGATCGAGCCGGCGAGCTTGCCGAGTCCGCCGCCGACTTCGATGCCGTGGCGTTCGAGCAGGTTGGCGCGCAGGGCCGCTTCGCCCGCCTGCTGGATACGCGCGGGAAGGCGCACGGTGGTGAGCGGCGGAAGTCGCACCGCCTCGTCCACCAGGGGCTCGAAGCCCAGCGGCGCGAGAGCTTCGAGGAGCGCGCGCGACGCCGCGCGGTGGCGCTCGACGCGGGCCTCGATCCCCTCCTCCTCGACGATGCGGAGTCCCTCCGCCAGACCCAGCACGGCCGAGATCGGCGCGGTGTGGTGGTAGACGCGGGCGCCGTCGCCCCCGCCCTCGTAATAGGCGGCCAGGAGCGACACGTCGAGATACCAGCTCTGCACCGGCGTGGCGCGCCGGCGCACGTGCTCGAGCACCCGGTCTGAGAAGCTCACCGGCGAGAGTCCGGGCGGGCAGGAGAGACACTTCTGGGTGCCGCTGTAGACCGCGTCGACGCCCCATTCGTCGATGGCCAGTGCAACGCCCGCGAGCGAGGTCACGCAGTCGAGGACGACAAAGGCGCCCGCCTCGCGCGCGGCCCGTGCGATGGTCTCGACCGGCTGGAGCACGCCGGTCGAGGTCTCGGCGTGGACGAACGCCACCGCGCGGGGGTGGACCCGCGCGATCGCCTCCGCCACGGCCGCCTCGTCGAGCGCCGTGCCCGGCTCGGTCTCGACCCGGGTCACCCGCGCACCGGCGCGGGTCGCCACCTCGCACATGCGCTCGCCGAAGACGCCGGCCACGCCCACCACCACGTCGTCGCCGCGCTCGAGCAGGTTGACCAGGCACGCCTCCATTCCCGCGCTCCCCGTGGCCGAGAGCGGCAGGGTGAGGGCGTTGCTCGTCCCGAACAGCCGGCGCAGGCGCTCGGACACCTCGTCCAGCACGGCCAGGAAGCTGGGGTCCAGATGCCCCACCAGGGGCTGGGAGAGGGCCTCGAGCACGCGCGGGTGGACGTTGGACGGACCGGGCCCCAGGAGCAGTCGGGGGGGCAGGGCGCGGGGCGAGTGCACGCCGGGATGATAGCGGCACGCGCCTCGGTTGGACCTGGAAAGCGCTGCGAAATCAGCTGACTGCGGCTCGTTCGCGTTGACACGCAGAGGCCGGCTGCGTACCCTCGCGCGGTCGAACCCCCCACTTGGGCCGACGGTCGGAACCGGGGCCGACGGTCGCGCCGACTGTCCATCCCGGGAATCTCCAGAGCAAGGTCTCGCCGGATCAGGCGATCTTCTACGGGAGAGAACGCGCTCATGAAGCGCTGGCTCGCGCTTTCGTTCGGACTGGCCATCGCAGCGGTCGCGGGATACGCCCTCCTGTCGGGTGCGCCAAGTGAACTGCCTGCGGACGCCACCGTGGCCGCCACCGGCCACGCCGAGATCGACGAGGCCTCGCGGGCGAGGCTCCAGAAGATCCTGCGCCAGGCCGACGAGGAGGCGCGCCCTTGAGCTGGCTCCGCAACCGGCAGGCCTTCGAGAAGGAGGAGGCGCAGCGGCTGGCGCCGGTCGCGGTGAAGAGCGCCGAATCGCGGGGCCGACTGGTGGCCGAGCCCGAGCATCCCTACCGCACCGCCTTCCAGCGCGATCGCGACCGGATCGTGCACTCGCGCGCCTTCCGGCGCCTCGAGTACAAGACCCAGGTCTTCGTCTACCACGAGGACGACCACTACCGGAACCGGCTGACCCACACCCTCGAGGGCGCCCAGATCGCGCGCACCATCGCCCGCGCGCTGCGCCTGAACGAAGAGCTGGCCGAGGCCGTGGCGCTGGTCCACGACGTGGGCCACACGCCGTTCGGCCACGCGGGCGAGCGCGTGCTGGCGGAGCTCATGCGCGACGACGGCGGCTTCGACCACAACCGGCAGACCCTGCGCACGGTCGACTGGCTGGAGGAGCGCTACCCCGGCTTCCGCGGTCTCAACCTGACCCAGGAGACGCGCGAGGGGATCCTGAAGCACGGCGCCCCGTGGTCGCACCCCGTTTCGCTTCCGCCGCTCGGCGCGCAGCGCTGCCTCGAGGGCCAGGCCGCCGACGTGGCGGACGAGATCGCCTACACCAACCACGACCTCGACGACGGGCTGCGCTCGAAGCTCCTCACCCTCGACATGTTGGACGACGTCCGCCTGTGGGGCGAGGCCCGGCGCCATGTGGACGCGCGCCTGGGGCTGGGCGGCGCGTCCGAGAGCGTGCGCCGCTCCCAGACCATCATCGCCCTGATCAACGGACTGGTGACCGACGTGGTCGAGACGACCGCCGCTCGGCTCGCCGGCGCGGGGGCGGAGTCGGTGGACGCGGTGCGCGCCCATTCGGAGACGCTGCTCGCCTTCTCCGATCCGGTCGAGCGCGACAAGCTCGAGCTCAAGCGCTTCCTGCTGGAGAACCTCTACCAGCACCCCCAGGTGCTGCACATGACCCGCCGCGCCGAGGTCGTGGTGGGCGATCTGTATCGCGTGTTCCGCGGCCACGCGGGTCTGCTACCCGAGACCGTGCGCCAGCGCTTCGCCGACGAGGGCGAGGCGCGCGCCGTCGCCGACTACGTGGCCGGCATGACGGACCGGTTCGCCACGGCGGAGCACGAGAAGCACGTGGGCGCGGCATGAGCGGCGAGGACACGCAGGTGAACGTGATCCTGGTGACCGCTCCGGATGCCGAGGTGGGTGCGCGGCTGGCCCGCGAGCTCGTGCGGGAGCGGCTTGCAGCCTGCGTGAATCTGGTCGATCCGATCCGCTCGATCTACCGCTGGGAGGGCGAGATCCACGACGACCGCGAGGTGCTGCTCGTCATCAAGACGAGCCGGGCCCGCCGCGAAGCGCTGACCGCGCGGGTGTGCGAGCTCCACCCCTACGACCTCCCGGAGGTGCTGGCGCTGCCGGCGGTGGGCGGAAGCCGCGCGTATCTCGACTGGGTCTGCGCGGAGTCGACGGGATGAGCCTGGCCGACGCCCTCGAGCGCGCGGCCAGCGAGCTGGCCGGAGACGCCGACGCCATCCGGCCGGCCAATGGCGATCCCATCCAGCTTCTCGGCAGCCTCGACCACGGGGCGGCAGTGCGCGTCCTCACCTGGCTGCTGGCGAACGAGCCCGAGGCCGGCGACGAGCTGGCCGTGCGCTGGGCCGAGCAGGAGGACGGCGCCGCGCCCCTCGCCGCCGTCGACGAGTCCGCGCTGCCCAAGGCGGGTCGCAAGGCGCTGCGCCGCGCACGCCACCGGCTGCGCTCGCGCGGAGTGGCGGTCGACGAAGCGCCGGCCGAGCCCGTCGTGGCGCGCCTGCCCGACGTGGGCGACGCGCTCGAGCTGGGCTTCGTGTCGCTCCTCGACTCGCGCGGCGGCCAGCT
Organism: Pseudomonadota bacterium; assembly: GCA_027295775.1. GTDB lineage: Bacteria > Myxococcota_A > UBA9160 > UBA9160 > UBA4427 > JAPUKG01. The sequence goes on along the minus strand of JAPUKG010000470.1, from coordinate 12,099 downwards.
CGTGTACCTGGTGGAGAGCAAAGCGGGCGGTGGCGCGCGGCTCTTCGAGGTCGTGCTAGACGAGGTGCGCGGTGTCGTGGACCTCGAGATCTACAGCGCCGGCCGGAGCGTGATCCGCCGCTTCCTCCGGGACGTCACCAGTCGCGCGCGCTTCCCGGCCCAGGAGGCGGACCCGTCTTCGGTCCGAGCCCTGATCGCGAGGGTCGACGCCGCCATGCCCGCGGATTGCGCGCGCCCGCGCGCCTTCGGCGAGTGGCGCAGTCGGTTGCTGGCCGGGGTCAAAGAGGCATCGGTGCTGACGCCCGGCGAGCAGGCGCGGGACGCGCTCGGCGACGAGACCAATCCCCCCGCCCTGAAGCGCGCGGCGGAGCTGGTCGAGCAGGGCGAGTTCGGGCCGTGGCCGCCGGATCGCGGCCGGCTCGAGACCCTGGCCGAGAAGCTGAGGGAGCAGGCCGAGAGCCGCCTGATCGTCTCGGGCGCCCGCCGCACCGAGCAGCTGAACAGCCTGGTGCAAGACGCCGCGGTCGAGCTCTTCTCGGGCGACTTCGCCGGACAGACCGCGCGGCGCTTCTTGGAGAGCGCCTACGGCCTGTGGAAGTCCGGCCGCGAGGACGACGCGCGCGCCTGCCTGGCAGCGTCGAGTGCCTTCTCGGGCGACGCGCCCGCGGATCAGCCCGCGGCGCGTGCCCTCATCGAGAGCGCTCTGGGGCCGCTTCTGGCGACCCTGCGAGCCACTTCGGGCGACCAACAGAGCGGGAAGCAGGACGGGGAGTCCTCGCTTCTCGTCGAGCCGTAGGAGAAGTGGTGCTCCTGGCGCAGGGACGGTATTGGAAGGTGTCGCTCCCCAAGGGCGCGGATCGTGTGGACCTGGGGGTCCTGCGCGACTCGCTTCCGGAAGAGTACCGGGATCTCCGCGACTTCAAGATCAGCGTGCCCCTGGACCGTTGGAACCGCGTGGTCAAGCAGGTCATGGCCGACCGCAAGCTGCTGGGCGGCATTTTGCTCGACTTCGCACAGACACAGGAACAACTCTCGGCGGCGGTCGGCAACGATCGCCTCTTCGGCGAGCTGCAGCGGGTGATCATCGATGCCACCGCGGCGCTCGTGGAGAAGGGCGCCCTCGCGCTCACCGTCGTCGACGTGGGAGTGGATTGACGTGAGAAGACGTTTCGGACGCAGACGAGCAAGAGGACCCGACGAGGATGGGCGTGCACCCATCGACGCCGCGCGCATCATGCAGCGCATCATCGGGGAGGGGGTCATCGCCGCCGTTGCGCTCGAGCCCGTGGACCCCGCGACCAGCGGGGTGCCGGAGGGCTTCGCCGCCCTGGGCTCGGGCGAGGCCCAGGACGGGACCGCGCTCGTGGTGGCCTTCACGCCGCGTGACGCCGGCGACGCGCTCCTGGGCGCACTGGCGGAGGCCGCGCGGCGTGCCGAGGCCGACGGCTTCGCGGGCGAGGCCATCGCGGTGGCGCCCCAGTGGTCGGTCACCGCGCGACGCCGGCTGGGGCTGGTGGGCGAGCTGTCGTTCCGCTTCCGGGCGCTGGCGGCCCCCGCGTTGGGGGACGGCGCGACGGTCGAGCCGGAGCCGATGGAGGCCCCTTCGGTGCTCACCCTGGACCAGGTCGCCGGCCATCTGACCAGCTCGGCCGACCGAGAGCTGTTCGTCCGCGCGTCGGTGGCCCTCGAGGGTCTGGCCTCGAAGCACGGCGGAGCGCTGCGCGGCACCGGTCGCAGCGTCGAGCTGGTGTTGCTGGCCCGGCGGGTGGCCGAGCTGTGCGCGGGCGACGACGGCGTGGTGCTGAACGGGATCCTGCCCCAGCGGTCCAGCGACCGCCTGTCGGCCGAGGACCTTCCCGCTGCACTCGACAAGCTGGAGGGAAACCTCCGCCGCCGCTTGAACGATCGCCGCGCGCGAGATGGCGAGGACGGCCTGCGCACCCGGGTGATTCCGCTGGTGTTGGCAGCCCAGTCCCTGCGCGCGTCGGTCCCCTGGCCCATGGCCACGGGACCGGGCTCTGGCTCGGACGCCGAGGTCCTGGACCTCGCGGGGGTGGACGCGTCCGGTCGGACGGTGGTGGCCGCCGTGCGCCAGCGCATGGACCTGGCGGCGCTCTCCGCCGTGCTCGACGCGGCCGCCCGGATCCGGGCCACCCTGCCGATGCTCCTGGCGCACGCGGGACCGCCGCTGCGTCTCGACGCGCCGCGCCTGGTCCTGGCGGCAGAGAGCTACGAGGCCAGCGTGGCCCGGGTCCTGCCGCTGCTCACCCTGCCCCACGAGCTACTCGAGATCCGCAGCGGGCGCGGCCGCGAGCTGGCGGTTGCGTCGATCTCCGCCGGCGACGCCGCGCGCGCGCGACCGGTGGCGGCGCGAAGCGGCGACGGCGACGGCGAGCGCGCGGGATCGCGTTCCCGAGGACGTGGACGCGGCCGCGGTCGAAGTCGCGGCGACGCCGGCGAGCGCGCAGAACCGCTCACGCTCGGCCCGCCCGTCTCGCAGGTGGCGCCCCCCGACGAGGGCGAGGCGCCTGCGCAGCGCTTCGAGGAGATCTCGTTCTTCGATCTCCAGGACGATCGGTCCGACGAGGGCGGCGACGGGGGCCAATCGCGCGGCCGGAGCCGGGGCCGAGGCCGCCGCCGCGGGCGCCGGGGAGGCGGCGGCGAGCACGACAGCGAAGCTGCCGTCGACGCCGAGGAGGAGGAGACCCCGGACGACATCGCCGCTGCGGCGGAGTCCGACGACGAGCCCGTCCGCAGGCCGGATGGGCCCGCGCGGCCGGGTGGCCGCCGGGGCCGAGAGGGCGGCGAGCCGCGCCAGCGACACGACGAGGACGAAGACGCGGACGGCCCGATCGAGCTCGAAGAGGTTCCAGAGCTCGAGGGGGAGATCGCCGAGCCGCGCTACGAGGAGGACGAGGATCTCGGCGAGGCGGCCGATCCCGAACAGGATCGCCTGGCCCTCGAGCGGGAGAAGCGCCGCCGAGCGCGGCTCGCAAAGGCCAGTCCGGAGCCGGTCGCGCCGGAGCCGCCCAAGCCCCCGCGGCGGCGAGCGGCCATCCTGGCCCACGCCGATCCCCACTCGATCCTGGCGGGAATCGTCCTGGCCCGAGACATCCGGTTGCTCGAGGGCTTCTGGGTCTATCCCCAGGAAGAGCTGATGACCTTCTTCCGCAGCGTCACCACCGACCTGCGCGAGGGGACGCCGATCTTCGTGATCGGCTTCACGCCCTCGCCGGCCCGCGACGTGGTACAGACCGCGGCGCTCTACTCGGACCGCCTGATCTGGTTCGATCACCACGCGTGGCCGCCCGAGGATCTCGGCGCTCTGCGCCAGACCATCGGCGAGGAGAACGTGCACGTGACGCCCGGGACCGAGAGCTCACTCTCGGCGGTGCTCGCCGAGTGCACCCGGCGCAGCCGCTTCACCGACAAGGTCGTAGATCTGGCGACGTCCCGGTTCACCCAGCACGACTACGAGCGCTGGGGCCGGCTCTGGTCCCACCGACTCTCCGAGATGGTCCGCAATCCCGGCGAGAAGCGGGGGGACATCGCCGGGCTCCTGGCCGGCCGGCCCAGCGATCTCGCCAAGGAGGCGGCAAAGCTCCCGAGCCCGCCGCTTCCCGAGGAGCTTCGCTTCGTGTCGGAGCGCGACTTCCGGCTGGTCCACTTTGCGGGCTACGCGCTGGTGGTCATCGAGGTGCCGCCGGAGCTCGACCTCCATCTGTGCGCGCGGATCGCCCGCGAGCGCTATGGCGCGGCCCTGTCGCTGGCGTGTCGCCCGGGTGAGGAGCTGGCGGTCTTCTCGGGAGACGACGCCAGCGCGCGCCGCTCGCTCGACTACGGTGCCCTGGCCGAGCACCTGGCGGACAAGCTCGAGTGGGTCGAGCTGCTGCCGGACGACGACCACGTGGCGCGCTTCCGCGTGCGCGAGCTCCCCACCCACCCCGAGCGCCTGAACGAGGTAATCGGCGAGATCGCGATGGGCCGGTCGATCCTCGAGGGCTGAGCCGGCAAGCGCGGCGGAGCCGAAGGAAGGGCGGGCACCCGCAATGAATGACGCGAACCTGGTCGAGGTCTTCTCGTCCGTGCAGGGCGAGGGGCCCTACGTGGGCGCGACCACGCTCTTCGTTCGTTTCGGCGAGTGCGATCTGCGCTGCGCGTGGTGCGACTCGGCGCACACGTGGCTTCCGGCCCGGACCTGCCGGATCGAGACGGCGCGGGGCAGCGCCGCGTTCCGCACCCTCCCGAACCCGGTCGCGCTGGATGCGATCGTCGAGGCCGCCGACATCCTCGAGGTCGAGCGCCACCGCTTCGTTAGCCTGACCGGCGGCGAGCCTCTCCTCCAGCCCGACGCCGTGGCCGCCGTGGCCGAGTGCCTGGGCGGACGCGGCCCGCGGATCTATCTGGAGACCCACGGCCTGGCCAGCGTGGCGCTCGAGCGGGTGACCGCGCGGGTGGCGCTGGACGTGGTGTCGATGGACTGGAAGCTGGTCAGTGACGTCCGCCGCGCCTCGGACCCGAAGGGCGGAGCGGCCGCGCCGTTCCACGACGAGCACGAGCGCTTCCTGCGCGCGGCGCTGGCCGGGAGGGTGGGACAGGTGTTCGTGAAGGTGGTCGTGACCGCGGCCAGCGAGGACGGAGAGCTCGACGAGGTCTGCGCCCGCATCGCGTCGATCGCGCCCGACACCCCGCTCGTGCTCCAGCCGGTGACACCGGCCGGGAGCGTGAAGGAGCGGCCGACTGCCGCCCGGCTGCTCGCCTGGACCCGGCGCTGCGCGGAGCAGCTACCGGATGTGCGTCTGATCCCCCAGACCCACCCGATCTACGATGTGCTCTAGGGGCTTGGGCGCCACCCTTCAAGCAGTGCTGTAGGTTCGCCCGACGCGCTGCCGGCGCCACCAGAGGCCGGCGCCGAGCAGCAACACCAGCTCCGCGCCCGCCCCACAGCCGGGGCCGCCCCCGCCGCCTGGGGGAGTCGGTCGCTCGCGGTTCTTGGAGGGCGAAGTGCACTGCGGGTCCGGGGGAAACTCGCCGGGGTCGTCGAAGTCGCCGTCGCCGTTGAGATCGATGCCCAGGAAGTCCACGGCGCCGTCGCCGTCGTTGTCGACCTCGTCCGCGCACTCGGGATCTTCCAGGGGCCAGGTCGGGTCGCGGCAGCCGATGTCGCCGGGCGGGTCCGGGAGACCGTCCCCGTCGCCATCCGGCACGAAGTCCGTGAGGCCGTCGAGGTCGTCGTCGATGCCGTTGTCGCAGACCAGGCTCGCCGATCGCTCGGACGGATCCGACGGGTCATCGCAGCCCGGGTCCTCCGGCGCTGCGGCCAGGCCGTCGCCGTCGTCGTCGACCTCGTCGTCGCAGACGAGCGCCGCCGATCGCTCGGACGGGTCGTCGGCGCAGGCGCAGCCCGGGTCGGACCCATCCGTCAAGCCGTCGCCGTCGTTGTCGAGGCCGTCGTCGCAGCGGGACAGACCGAGCGCGGCGGTGCAGACGTCGCCGAAGCCGTCGCCGTCGCAGTCCGCCTGGTCGGCGTTCGCGTGGTCGGGGCAGTTGTCGGCATCATCGGTCAGCCCGTCTCCGTCACTGTCCCCCGGTCCGTCGACCAGCAGCGCCGCGATCCGTTCGGCCCGGTAGATGACATAGGTCGGTACGCCGGTGGGAAGCTCGAGCCGCCAGACCTCGGCGCCGGCGGCGTCGATCTCGTAGAGCTTTGCGGAGACGCCCGCCGTGACCAGGGTGTTGCCCCCGGGCAGCCGATCCGTATCCCCGACGAAGGCCTGGTAGGCCGGCAGCGTCCACTCCCAGTCGATCGACGCGCCCGTGGGCGGGGTGCCGGTGAAGGCCAGCTCGAGGGCCTTGCTGACGCCCGTCGCCGGCGTGTGCTCGAGGTGGTCGCGCCGGTTCCCGTTGTCGAAGAGCATCATGTTGCCGTTGGCCAGGAGCTGGGGCGCATGCTGGAACGAGAAGAGGTTGTCCCCGAAGTCCGGGTCGCCCGACGGCATGTCGAAGCCCATGTTGTAGACGATCGCCTGGGTCGAGTAGTCGATGCGGGTCACGCGGCTGAGATGCCGGACCGAGACGTAGACGCTGTCGTCGGCGGCGTTGTAGACGACGGCGTTCGTGTGGGTCCAGTTGAAGGCGCCATCCCCCAGGTCCAGCGTGCCCGGGCTGGGATCGAAGTCCAGGGTCGAGAAGTGATCGAAGGTGTTCCAGTCCCACACGACCTGGTTGGTCGTGCGGTCGAGCTCCACGTAGCGGTCCCCCCGCCACAGCTCGGGCGCCCCCCCGTTGGAGACGACGGCGTACGTGTAGACGATGGTCAGCACGTTGCCGCCCGGCATCGGGAACGCTTCGTGGTGGGCGCGCAGGTCGGGGTCGTTGGGCGAGATCCAGGCGAGCTGGCCGTTCTGGGTGTGCTCCCGCGCGCGGTCGGTCCCGGCGAAGAGGCCGCTCACCGAAAGGATGCGGCCCGTGTCCAGCAGCCGCAGATCGAGGAAGCCGTCGGGTTGCTCCAGGAACCAGACGGGGTTTCCGGCGGCGTCCACCGCGATGGCGATGCCGCCGGCAATGGTCCCGTTGGTCGAGCCGATGTTGAACATCGTGAGCCCGGGCTCGGGTGTGCCCACGCCGGGCGTCACGGTGATGGCGGGCAGGCTGCCGGGCAGCGCCGCCGTCTCGAAGCGGTGCGTGCTCCCCCAGGCCCCGGGCGTCCCGAGCACGATCTCGCGCACGCGCCACGCCCAGAGCTCGTCGAACATCAGCCCGCTGGTGACCGCCGCTCGAGGGTCGGTCGCCGGAACGGTCACATCCACGACGGGGATGGCGCTGGCGAAGGGGTCGGGGCTCCCGTCGTCCTCGACGACCTGGAGCTGGTACTCGTCGGCGCCGCCGACCGCGGGCCACTCGAACTGGACGTGGATCTGGTGGAGGACGATGGCCTCGGGGGGAAGGAGGATCGCCTGCGCCGAGCCGGCGGCAAGCGCCACGAGCAGTCCGACTGCGAAACCGGCCTTGGTTCGGGAGCGCATCCGAATTCTTCCCGAACCTATTATGACACCCGTTTTTTGGGCCAAGGCCCCTCCTTCTGACACACGAAACCGGGAAGCACCACTAGTCCTCATGAGGCTCGTCTCGGCGGCCTTGCTTGCACTCCTGCTGCCCGCTCCCGTGGGCGCGACCACCCTTCTCACGGTTCCGACGGTCGTGAATTTCTCGTTTCTTGCGTCCGAGGGAGTGATCGGCGATCAGGTGACCTTCTCCTTCGCGTTGGATGAGTCCGTGCCCGACACGTCTGTCCCGGCCACCATCGGCCTCTACAAGAACGTGGGCGCGGTCGTGATCGAGAACGAGACCCAGGGTCTGAGCTGGAACGGAGGCGTGAGGCTCCGGATCACTGCGGGAATGGGAGCGGGGGCCGGGGCCCAGTTCTACTCGTTCGAAGGACAGCACGGCCTGCTCCCCGACCAGACGTGGGCTCTGACCCTGCTCGGGACGGAGACCTGCGACGTGAACAGCTTGGCGGCCGCCCTGGCCGCGACGTCGTGCTTCGCGGACACGCCATGGGACCTCCTTAGCGGATCAGTCATTCTGGACGTGATCCACGGGACCGACATCGTCCCCCTGGGCTTCGCCGTGGTGTTGGACGGGCAGCCGACCGTGGTCCCCGAGCCCTCGACGTCGATGCTGCTGTTGGTCGGGGGCGTCGCGCTGGCCGCGCTTACCCGGCGGCGCTGATCCCTCTACTCCGCCGCCGGTTGCTAGCCGCTCTCGCGCAGGATCCGAAGCTCGGCCTCTCCCGCGCTCGCCGGGGCCCGGCCGAAGCGCTCGGCCAGGTAGGACTCGGTCAGGCGAGAGAAGGCCCCGGCGGCGGCGGGCGGCAGGTCCGCGGCGGCGCGGGCGGCGAAGGCGCGGGCGGTCGAGACCGGCTCCCGGCGCAGACCGCGACGAGCCAGCAGGCGCAGGGCGCGCGCGTACGACGGCGGCAGGGCCCGGCGCCGTCGGCGGGCGCGCCGCCGGCGAAGCTCGAGCAGCAGGCCCAGAGCCGCCGCGCCGAGCCCGAGCGGGAGCCAGGGCAGGTCGGCGGGGCTCCAGTCGACATCGGAGTCGAGCGACAGGTTCACCTTGCGCTCCTCATCGGTGCTGCGGAACGCCCGCCACGCGCCCCATGCCGATTTGAGCGCGCGGATCTGGTCGGAGCTGTCGAAGTCCACGACGCGCTGGAACCACCAGAGCTCGAGCACGCTGCGGAGCTCCGCCAGCTGCTCGGCCAGCGACAGGGCCGTGGCAGCGCGCAGGCGCAGGTCCGGAGGCGTCGGATCGTAGAGCACCCAGCCCCCTGCCTCGTAGTGGACCTCGACCCAGGCGTGGGCGTCCGAGCGCGCGAGCTCCACGAAGCCGCCGATCCGGTTGACGCGACCGCCCGCGAATCCGTTCACCAGGCGCGCCGGCAGCCCCACGGAGCGGGCCATCACGATCATGGCGCTGGCGAAGTACTCGCAGTGGCCCGCCAGGCCCTCGAGCAGGAAGCGCTCGATCGGCGAGTGGCCGTCCACGGTGCGCAGGTCGGGGGGGTCGTCCGTGTAGCGGCCCTCCACGCGGAGCCAGCGCTCGAGGGCGAGCGCGCGCGCGGAGTCGCTCTCGGCCCCGGCCACGATCTGGGCCGCCAGCTCGCCGATCGCGGGGTCGAGCTCGGGGAGCTTCAGGTAGTGGTCGTCTCGCCGGGGTGGCTGGGCGCGGTCGCGCGGCGCCGCCACGCGATCCCGCCGGAGCGCCGCCTCGTCGCGGACCTGGGGCGTCGTCCAGATCGAGTAGCGGACGCGCTGGCGGGCCTGGCTCGGCGCGTAGACGCCGCCTCCCACGTCGATCTCCAGGTGGTGGAGGGGCCCTTCGACGCGCCGCGCGGTGCCCAGGCCGAACACGACGCCGGCCTCCACGGGCTCGCGGATCACCCGCTGCACGATCTCGCCCCGGCTCACCCCGCCGTTCAGATCCACGCCGAAGCGCGGCGTGCCGGGCAACAGGTGGCGACGCTTCAGCTCCGAGATCGGCGAGATGGCCCAGCGCCGCCCGTCGAAGGCGTCGAAGGCCAGGCCGCGCCAGTAGGCCAGGGCGCGCTCGGGCGGCTCGCCCTCCAGGGTCTCCACCCGCAGCACCACGGTCTGGTCCTGGCGGATACGGCCCAGGGTTCCCAGCTCCACCTCGTCCGAGAAGCCCGAAACCGCGAAGCTCCCCACCCCGCCCTGGATCATGCTGATCCGCAGCCTCGGCAGCAGGACGAAGAGCACGAGGGCGATCGCAATCGAGATGGCCGACGCCACGAAGGTCATGCGCAGTAGGCCGGGGCCGATGGCCTGGGACAGCTCCACGTCCTGTGCCGCCTCGATGGCCTCGCTGCGCAGGGTGTGTACCAGGAGTGTCCACGTCGTCGCCACCAGGAAGACGGTCAGCAGCGGCGGGAAGAGCACGCTGTCCGTCAGGTTGGCAGCCAGGATCACCTGGAAGAGCGCCAGCGCCACCAGCAGGAACTCGGACTTGCGCGGCCGGGTGTCCAGGAGCTGGAGGCCCGAAGTCATGGCGGCGAAGTGGGCCAGCGACACCGTCGCGGGGTTGCCCTGCAGGGCGAGGGCGATGGTGGCGCCCACGATTCCGAACATGCCGATGTTGAGGGTGATGTCGCTGGTCTGCCACGCGTGGGGGCTCCGCCGGGTGAGCAGCGAGAAGACGATGGCCGCAACCTGCACCGCGATGGCCCAGGCGGCGAGCTGCTCGGTGATCCAGAGGGTGGCCCCCGCCACGGTGACGAGCATCCACGCCGAGGGCGGACGCGCGTCGGCCACGGCGGCGCGGAACTCGAGGCGGCTCACGACCCGGCTCCGGCGATGGCGGGGCCGTCGGGCTCCACCAGGGCCAAATACGAGAGCAGGCGCGCGCGATGGCGCGCGCCTGCGCCGCAGGGAACCCGCTCGGCGTCGGTGCGCAGGGCGACCCGCAGGCCGGCCTCCAGCAGCGCCACCGCCTCCGAAGCGGCCCAGCCCACGCGCTTCTCGAACTGGTCGTTGGAGTCGGTGCTGCGCGTGCGCAGCAGCACCTCCACCTCGGCGTCGCGCTCGTCCTCGAGCTCACGCACCAGGAGCTTCTGGCGCCGCAGCGAGCTCCGCCAGTGGACCCGGCGAGCCAGGTCGCCCGGCTGGAAGTCGCGCAGGCCCGCGACGCTGGTTCCGTCGCCCAGTCCGGCGCTGGCGCGCTCGCCCTCGTCGCGGGTGCCGGCGAAACGCGGCGGGACCTGCACCGGCTCGAGGGCCGGGTAGACCAGGATTTCCTCCTCGTCCAGGATCTCCCGGGACTTCAGGAAGAGCCCGAAGGGAAACCGGGTAGATACCCGGAATTCGGCGAATTTCAGGCGGCCGCGCTTCTCCGGGTGCAGGCGGTAGCGGCGCACCTCGCTGCCGCCGGGTTCGATGCGCAGGGCGAAGGTGCGGCCGGCCGCCGCGGTCGTGTCCCGCTCCCAGGGCTGCTCGCGCGGCACCGTGACCCAGCGGTCCTCGATGACGACGGCGAACGCGGGCACGCGGCGCTGGGCGTTGTGGATCTCGAGCACCACCGAGTTGTCGGTCTGGGCGAAGAGCTCGCGAGGCAGACGGCGGCGCACCTCGATGCCGCGCAGGGCGGACTCCGAGAGCACGCCCGAGAGCACGAGGAACGCCAGCATCAGCGACAGCACCAGGTAGAGCAGGTTGTTGCCGGTGTTGAGCGCCGCGAACGCCACTGCGAAGATGACGACGAAGAAGCACCAGCCAGCCCGCGTGGGACGCAGGATGCGCGGCGGACGAAGGAGGCGCTGGAGGCGAACCTTCAGAGGGGGACGGGAACGCTGTCCAGGATTTCGCTCAGGATCCACTGGGTCTCCTCGGAGCCCCGCCGCAGGCCGCCCCGCACGTCGGCGGAGACCCGGTGGGCCATCACGTCCACGGCCAGCTCGCGGACATCTTCCGGGATGCAGTAGTCACGTCCGTCGATCAGCGCCCGGGCCTGGGCGGCGCGGCGCAGGGCCACGGAGCCGCGGGGCGAGACGCCGAGCTCCAGCGCCTCGTGCTCGCGGGTCTCCTCGACGATCTGGAGGAGGTACGCGACCAGCGAGTCGTCGAACTTCACAGCCGCGGCGATCGCCTGCATGCCGCGCAGCTCCGGCAGGGAGACCACGGGCTGGAGGTTCGGCAAGGCGGTGGCGGCCGGATCCTCGCGCAGCACGTCGGCCTCGTGCTCCCGGTCCGGGTAGCCAATGGTCAGCCGCATCAGGAAGCGGTCGAGCTGCGACTCCGGCAGCGGATGGGTGCCGTGATGCTCGAGCGGGTTCTGGGTGGCCACCACGAAGAAGGGTCGGGGCAGCTCGTGGGTCACGCCGTCTACACTGACCGAGCGCTCGCCCATGGCTTCGAGGAGCGCCGACTGGCTCTTGGGGCTGGCGCGGTTCACCTCATCGGCCAGCACCACGTTGGCGAAGATCGGACCCGGGTGGAACTCGAACTCCCCCGTGGCGCGCCCGTCGACGATGCGCGGCACCGAGAGCCCGGTGAGATCACTCGGCAGCAGATCGCTCGTGAACTGCACGCGGCAGAACTTCGTGTCCAGCGAGCGGGCCAGGGCGCGAGCGAGAGTGGTCTTGCCGACGCCGGGAACGTCTTCGAGCAGCAGGTGACCCTCGGCCAGCACGGCCACCAGGGCACGCAGCACGACCTCGGGCTTTCCGCGCAGGGCCCGCTCGACGTTCGTGAGCAGCGCTTCCGCGAGCTCGGCCGCGCGGGCGGCGCTCAGCTCGGCAACGCTCCGATCCATCGTCCCCTCCCCGATGATCCTCGGTCTCTTCGGCCCGTTCACAAGCAGGCATGAGACGGGGCATGAGATGCGAGGGGCGGCGGCAGTCCACGTGCAACTCGTGTGCAGCCAGCGCGCAGGCGCCCGCCGGCCTAGTCGAAGAAGGCGGAGCGCGGATCGTCCGCGTCGGCCACCTCCCGCAGCCGCGCCACGAAGGCGCTGAGGTCCCAGTCCATCTTGGCCAGGAGATCGGCATGCCGCGGCGTGTCGGCGGCGTAGGTGCCGCGGATG
>JAPUKG010000047.1 GCA_027295775.1 Pseudomonadota bacterium | reverse complement strand
GGTATTGCTCGGATGGAGCCAGGTCGCTTCGCGGTCCGAATCGAAGACGACGAGTCCGCCGAGGGGGCCGGGCGCCGGGCGGGCGTTGTTCCCGGGCTGACCGCAGGTCCAACACACGGGCTCCGCCTCGTCGGCGGACGGATGCAGCCGGTACACCTGGCGCGCGCCCGCGTCGTCCGGGGCGTCGAACCAGAGAGCCACGCCGTCGGCGCTCCAGCGCGGATGCGCGCCGCGATCCAGCAGGACCCGCCACGAGGCGACGCGCTGCGCACAGAACGGAAGCTCCCGGGTGACCACCTGGGCGTCGAGGTCGTAGACGGCGGCGGCCCGGGCCTCACTCTGCACCGGCGTGGCGGCGCCGAGCGAAGCCAGTGCCGCGCTCGTGGCAACCAGCGCGATCGCGCCGGCGACCGGCTCCACCAGTCCGCCGAGCAGCCGACGGCGCGCATCGACCGGACCCTGGCGCCGAGCGCCTCGGGCGAGCGCGACAGCGACGAGGACGGTGACGACCGCCAGCAGCCCGGCGGCGCCGGGCGCCAGACCGAGCAGCGCCATGCCGCAGCCGGGAAGGGCGACCCACCCGCTGCTGGCCGCAGTCGCCAGGTGCGGCCCGCGCGCGGGGTCGTCGTCGCGCCGCCGGGCGATCCAGGACGCCGCACCTGCGAACGCGATTCCCCCCGCCACGGCGCCGATGGCGAGCGCCGCGGCCCCCGGCTCGGCGAGCAGGGCGAGCGCCGCGAGGGCGCCGGTGGGTGTTCCGCTGATGAAGCACCAGCCGCGCCAGAGCATCGGCGGGGCATGGTAACACCGCGCCCTGGGCTAACCTGCCGACGATGGCGTCCTCCCTTCTGCCCGAGGCCCATCGCGAGGTGCGTCGCGAGGCCCGGCGCGTCCTCCAGCTCGAGCGCTCGGACCGGCGCGCAGCCGAGCAGGCCCTCGCGAGCCTGTCCCTGGAGGCGCAGGTGGCGGTGGTGTGCGAGGCGCCCCTCGCCCAGCGCGCGTCGATCCTCGAGCTCACGCCCTACCCCGAGGCGGTGATCCCGCTGCTTCCGGAGGCCGAGCTCTGCTTCACGGTCAAGGCGGTCGGTCTCCACGACGCGAGCTGGATCCTCGAGTACGCCACCCAGGACCAGATCGTCGCCGCCGTCGATCTCGACGCGTGGAGCGGACTCGTTCCGGACGTGAGCACCCTGGACCAGTGGATCGCGGCCTTCGCCGAGGCCAACGACTCGGCCCTGCTGCGCGCGACCCAGAGTCTCGACCCCGAGCTCATCGTCCTCTACCTGCGCGCGCACGCGGAGGTGGAGCTCAAGCCCGCGGGCGACGACGCGGAGGACTGGGTCGTTCCGGCCGGCGCCCAGACCCTGGACGGCCAGTTCTACCTGACTGCAAAGCGCGACGACGACGACCTGGCGCCGCTCCTGCGCATGCTGCACGTGCTCTTCCAGAAGGACTACTGGCTCTACTTCCGGATGCTCCAGGGCGTGATCTGGGAGCTGCCGACGGAGCTCGAGGAGTGGGCGCTCCGCTGGCGCACCGGTCGCCTGGAAGATCTGGGCTTCCCGTCCTGGGACGAAGCGATGCGCATCTACGGCTTCGTGCGGCCCGAGCAGAGAGCGGCGCTGCCCGACGAGGGCGACGCGCTGGACGTCGCCGAGTGGCGCCTGCCCGTGTGGATGTCCGAGCTGCCCGCGCCGGCCGACGACGCGCCCGCCGTCTTCCGCGCCCTGCGCGAGCTCGACGCGGAGGAGCGCCGCTCGTTCTTCTTCGCATTCGTGGCCCTGGCCAACAAGGTCGCGGTCGCAGACGGCATGCCCCTGGGCGACGCCGAGACGACGCCGCGCGCCGTGCAGAAGGCCGCCCTGGCGGTAAGCCGTGGGCTCGAGCACATCGCCCGCGAGCGGGATGTGGCGCTGGCCGACGTGCTGCGCCGCGCGAGCCTGACTCGTCTCTTCCGCGTCGGCGCCAGCATCGAGCGTTCGGGAGACGCTTGAGCGGGCTCGCGGCGCGCGCCGCCCGCTTCCTGCTCGGGCTCGGGGAGAAGCGCTGCGAGTCGTGGAGCGAGCCGCTGTGGCTCCCGATGGAGGATGGCACCCGCCTGGCCACCCTCCACGTCTGGCCCATCGGGGCCGTCGGACCGTCGGGCACAGTGGCGCCCACTCTTCTGGTTCGCACGACCTCCTCGGTGAAACCGGGTCGCCGAGGGGCGGCGCTCCTGGGTCAGCTGATCGCCGAGCACGGCTATCACGTGATCCTCCAGCAGGTCCGGGGACGGGGGGATTCGGAGGGACGCTTCGCCCCGTTCGAGAACGAGGCGCGCGACGGACGCACCGCCCTCGAGTGGACCGCGGAGCAGCGCTGGTGCGACGGCCGCATCGGCCTGGCGGGACTGGGCTACGGCGGTTACGCCGCCTGGGCTGCCTGCGCCGAGGCGCCCGAGCGCGTGGCAGCGCTCGCCGTCGGCATGGCGTGCCGCGATCTCCACCGGGTCCTGTACCCGGGTGGCTCGTTCTCGCTGTGGAACGCCCTGGCCCTGGGCGTCGGGCCCCTCGGCGAGGACGAGACCTCCATCGAGGCGCTCGACCTGGAGCGCGCGGTCCGCCACCGGCCCGTGCGCGAGGCGGATCGCGTGGCGCTGTGCACGAGCGACGCCTACCGGAGCTGGATCGATCACCCCCGGCGAGACGCGTTCTGGGACACGCTCTGCCCGCCCCTGGCCGCCGCGCCTCCTCCCACCTTGCTGTTGGCGGGCTGGTTCGACGCCACCCTGGAGGCGCAGCTCGAGGATGGCCGCGCGCTCGATCGCGCGGGGGCGGAAACCCGGATCGTGATCGGACCGTGGTCGAACGGGAACGACGCGCGTCGCCGCCCGCTCCGGCACCGGTCGCGCCGCTGGAGCCGGGAAGAGAGCTGGACCGCTGCGACGCTTCGCGAGCTGGTCGCCTTCCTGGACCGGCACCTGCGGGGTGCGGGCAGCGACCGCGCCGGCGGCGCGCGCTTCTGGGTAGCGGGGGCGCAGCGCTGGCGGGAGGCGTCGTCGTGGCCGCCCGAGCAGGCGGGCGAGCACCGTCTCTATTTGCGCGGGGGCGGCGCGGCCAACACGGCGCGCGGCGACGGGCGACTGGAGAGCGAGCCTCCGCCCGCCGACGAAACGCCGGATCGGTTCCACTTCGACCCGGAGCGTCCGGTGCCGAGCGTGGGCGGACCGCTCCTGGGCGCGGCCGGCGGACCGCGCGACCAACGCGAGGTCGAGACCCGCGCCGACGTGCTCTGCTACTCGAGCGCGCCCTTCGATCGCGAGCAGACCCTGGCGGGGCCGGTTCGCCTGGAGCTCCACGCCGCGTCGAGCGCCGTGGACAGCGACTTCACCGCCAAGCTCGTGGACGTGGCGCCCGACGGGACGGCCCTTCTCCTATGCGAGGGCGTCGTCCGGGCGCGCTGGCGCGGGCTCGCGCCGGAGGAGAAGGAGCCGGTCTGGCTCGAGCCCGGCACGCCCGAGCGGTTCGCCATCGAGCTCGGCTCCACCGCCTGCCTGCTCCCGGCGGGACACCGATTGCGGCTCGAGGTCTCGTCATCGAGCTTCCCGCGCTTCGACCGCAGCTCGAATACCCGCGACGATCCCGAGGTCGCCGAGGCCGAGGCGGCGGTGTCGGCGGAGCAGACGGTCCACCACGATGCCGCCCACCCGTCCGCCGTCGTGCTTCCGGTTCTCGATTGAAATTCGCCCGGAACGAGCAAGGGGACGGAGAGTGCTCTCCGTCCCCTTTTCACAACCTCTCGGATCCCCTCCGCTAGAGATCGACGGCCTTTAGCGTCTTGCGCTTGTTGCCGAGAGCGCGCGCCTCGGCCGCCGCGATCAGCTTGCGCACGGCGCCGTCCAGAGCACCGTAGAACTCGCCGCCCACGTTGCACTTCTTCACTGCGGCCTTGGTCCTCGTCTTGGAGATGATGAGGTCGCCGCCGGCCTTCTTCTTCTTCGCTGCCATGAATCCTCCCAGAGCCGCCTTCGCTCACGCCGTGTCACTCACAGCTCGCAGCCAGCAGCGTCCCCCATACGCGACGCTCCGCGCATCGCGCCTGGTTCATCGGAAGGCGCATAGTAGAGGTTCTTCCGACGGAGTCAAAGCAAAATATGGCCGGAGAGGGCTTCTCCGCAGCGATTTCGGCAAGATAGGGTGACGGTGAAGGGACGCAGCGAGTTTCTCTCTCCGTCGTCTTCGAATCGGGCGGGGGTTCGACTGCACGCTCTCCGCTGGGGCGATGCGTCGGCGCCCGTCGTCGTGCTGCTCCACGGGGGCGGCGCAAACGCCCACTGGTGGGATCACCTGGCGCCCGGCCTGGCCCACCGCTTCCAGCTGGTCGCCCCGGACTTCCGCGGACACGGGGACTCGGACTACCCGGAGGAAACCAGCGTCGGCGGCTTCCACTCGGATCTCGAAGCGGTCCTGGAACACCTCGGCACAGCGGAGGTTTTCCTCGTCGGGCACTCGATGGGCGGCCACGTTGCCCTGGACCACGCGTCGCGCCACGAGGGCATTCGCGGCCTGGTCGCCATCGACCCGGCCCGCGGCGGATCGCACCGCTCGCGGCGCTCGACCCGGCTGGCCCTGACCTTCCGGCGCAGCTACGCCAGCCGGGAGGAGGCCGAGGCCCGCTACCGCTTCTACCCACCCGCCGAGCGAGCCGCCGAGGCGCTGCGCGCGTCGGTGGCCGCCCGGTCCGTGGGCCCGGATGCCGGAGAGCGCTGGGGCTATAAGTTCGACCCGCGCTGGTTCGCGGTGCCGCCGCGGCCCGCGCCGGACCTGTCCGCGATCCGCTGCCCCACGCGCCTGATCCGCGGCGCCGAGAGCCCGCTTCTGAGCGAGGCGGGCGCCCGGGAGATGGCGGCCGAGATCCCCGGGGCGGAGCTGGTGGAGATCGCCGAGGCCGGCCACCACGTCCAGATGGATCAGCCCGAGGCGGTGCTGGCGTCTCTACAAAGCTTCCTCGGGGGCCTCCTCTGACTGGTATCCTGGGCCCGGAAGCGAGGCCCCCCGCATGAGTGACCTGCTGTACCGCCCCGTCGTCGAGCTCCGCGACCTGATGGACCGGCGCGAGCTCTCCCCGGTCGAACTGATGGAGGCGACCCTGGCGCGCATCGACGCGACCCAGGAGAGTCTCAACGCCTTCAGCGCGCTTCGCGACCCGGACGCGGTTCTGGGCGAGGCCCGCGAGGCCGAGGCGCGCATCGGGCGGGGCGAGGCCCGACTCCTCGAGGGCATTCCCCTCGGCGTGAAGGACCTGGAGGATGCCCAAGGGCTCGTCACCAGCTACGGCTCGGTCCCCTTCAAGGACAACCTGGCCACCCGCGACTCGATCCAGGTGGAGCGGCTGCGCGCCGCCGGCGCGATCGTGGTGGGCAAGACCAACGCGCCGGAGTTCGGCTACACGGCCATCACGAAGAACCTGCTCTTCGGTGTCACTCGCAACCCGTGGGACCTCGAGCGCAGCCCAGGGGGATCGAGCGGCGGCTCTTCGGCCGCCATCGCCGGGGGCGTGATCCCGTTGGCCACGGCCAGCGACGGTGGCGGCTCGGTGCGCATCCCCGCATCGCTCACCGGCTGCTTCGGTCTCAAGATCAGCTACGGCCGCATGCCCAACGGCCCCAAGAAGCTCTGGGTGATGGACGACACGGCGGTGGACGGACCGCTCACCCGCTGCGTC
>JAPUKG010000469.1 GCA_027295775.1 Pseudomonadota bacterium | reverse complement strand
TAGCCTCGGCCGCGAGCTCGTCTCCGCCAGCCGGATCGGCTTCGGCGAGAATCCACGCGGCATGGGGCACGAGGACTCCCCAGACATCCGCGAGCGCGGCCGCGTGTTCCGCGAGTCGGCGAAGTCCTACGACTTCTGGATCGACAAGGGGCTCGCGCTCATCGGGAGCCCGGAGACGGTGGCGCGCAAGGTCGCCGAGGGAGTCGAGCGCATCGGCTACGATCACTTCGCGGCGAAGTTCCACATCGGAAGGATGCCTGCCGCGATGGTGGAGTCGTCGATCCGCCTCTTCGGCGAGGAGGTCATCCCTGCGTTCAGATGACCAGGCCCGCTCAGGATGACGGTTGGCGAAGCGGGCTGAGGTACGGTGTCCAACCGTGAGCTTTAGTCCGGAGCCGGAGCGTCCAAGCGGAGGCGCACAGTGAGGAGGGCGAGATGACGGAGCTGGAGTTCGGGGCGTGGGGGTCGATCAAGCCGCACGACATCGAGCGAGCCGGGTCGGCGGCCGGTGCGTACGAGGACCACATCCGCCAGGCCCAGATGATGGACGAGCTGGGCTACGGCTACTACTGGATCATCGAGCACCAGAGCTCCTACATCGGCGCGATCACGGCGCCGACGGTGTTCCTGACGGCCGTGGCCCGCGCCACGAAGCGCATCCACTTCGGCGCGATGATCTGGCAGCTGCCCTTCCACAACCCGATGCGGCTCGCCCAGGAGATCGCGACCCTCGATCACCTCTCGCGGGGGCGCGTCGAGTTCGGCACCGGCATCGGCACGCACGAGCACGAGTTCATCCGCTGGGGCATCGACTACCAGCAGCGGCGCGAGATGGGCGAGGAGGCGCTGGCGATCATCGAGAAGGCGTGGACGCAGCCGGAGGTGACGCACGCCGGACGCTACTGGTCCTTCGACGAGATGCTGCCGGTGCCCAAGCCGTATCAGCAGCCGCACCCGCCGATCTGGATCGCCGCGCACAGCCTCCGCGCGTTCGAGTGGGCGGCCGAGCGCAACAACGACGTGGCCTCGAACATCTCCACCGACGACGAGATGGTCGAGAAGTTCGCGCACTTCCGGCGGATCTGGAAGGAGTGCGAGCACCCCGGACCGATGCCGCGCCAGATGCTCGTGCGCGCCGTCCACGTCGCCGAAACGGACGAGCAGGCGCGCGCCGAGGCCGAGCCGTACCTGCTCGAGTACTACACCCTGGGCCGCGAGCTGGTCGCCAACTCGCGCGTGGGCTTCGGCAGCGACCCCCGCGGCAAGGCCGGCGACGACACGCGCTACACCCGGGCCAACGGCCGGGTCTTCCGCGAGTCGGCCCGCTCCTACGACTTCTGGATCGACGGCAACCTGGCCCTCATCGGCAGCCCGGAGACGGTCACCCGGAAGATCATCGAGAGCCAGGAGCGCATCGGCTTCACGGTGTTCGCCGCGAGCCACCACGTCGGCGGGATGCCCGTCGAGGCGGTCGACAGCTCGATCCGGCTGTTCGGAGAGAAGGTGATCCCGGCCTTCGAGCGGCCCAGCGGCCCCGTGGTGCCGCACAGCCTAGCGGCGGAACGCGCCTCGAAGGCTGTGGCGGCGCCGGGCACGGGCCCCTGGGGCGCGTAAGCAGGGCTGTGCCCTGCACCCACCAAAGGGGCGCGACTAGGCTTGCTGGGCCTACGCCATCAGCGAGAAGCGGTCGGGGAGCAGCCCGCGGCCCGTCGCGGCGAGCGCCAGCGCGGCGCCTTGGCCTGAGGCGACGGCGAGGTCCGCCAGCAGGTGCAGCGTCACCGACAGCGCCTCGTCGGGCGCTTCGGCGTCGGCGCCGATGGCGTTGGCCAGGTCCAGCGTGTGGACCGTGAGCTCGACGACTCTGGTTTCGAGGTAGTCGCCCAGCCGGATGCTGCCGTTCGGATAGCTGATGACCATGTCCTCGGAGAAGCCGTCGAGCAGCGGTAGGACGCGGTCCGCGGCCGTGCGGACGGCCGCTGCCGGATCGTCGCCGAGCTCGGCGCCCGCCTCGCGTCCTCGCGCCGCGATCTCGTCATTGTCAGCGGGGAGGCGGTAGTGCTCGGCCGCGCTCAGCACCGTCGCCTGTTCGGCGGGCTGGGCGCAGAACTCCTCGATCCTGGTCAGCGACCGGCTCGTGTGTCCGACGAGGTCGCGGACGTTCCATTCGCCGAGGCCGACGTCGTCCCACTGGCCGGGCCGCACACGCGCGACCGTTTCGACGAAGAACCGGGCCGCCTGCTTGTAGGCTTCCTTGCTCATGCCTCGCTCCCGGTGTCCGTCTACCGCATCGACTTGGCGGCGGCCACCATGTGCTTCAGCGACTCCTCGACCTCGTCCCATCGTCGCGTCTTGAGCCCGCAGTCCGGGTTCACCCACAGCTGCTCGGGCGAGAGCACGCCGAGCGCGAGCTCCAGCCGCTCGCGCATCTCCTCGGTCGAGGCAACGCGCGGCGAATGGATGTCGTAGACGCCGGGGCCGATGTCGTTGGGGTAGGGGTGGTCTTCGAAGGCGCGGAGCTTGTCCATGC
>JAPUKG010000468.1 GCA_027295775.1 Pseudomonadota bacterium | reverse complement strand
CGGAGAGGGCGTCCTGGTTGTCGAGAGCGAGCGGGTGCAGGCCCGAGGCCTCGGCGGTCGCAACGGCCTCGAGCCGGCGCGCGATCTCGGCACCGGTCTCGCCGTCGGCGAACTCGAGCTCGGCCAGGTCGGTGGCGAGGAAGGCGCTGTCTACCACGCGGAAGAGCGATTCGGAGATGCGCAGGCCGCGCTCGAGGTAGAGCCGGGCGAGGGCGCGCTGCTCGGCATCGGCGAGTACGCGGCCCAGCTCGCCCTCGGCCTCGCCGCGCAGCTCGCTCTCCGTATCGCTGAGAGCGGCCGCGGCAGCCTCGACCAGGGCGAGTCGCTCATCGAGCTCGCGCTTGGGAAGACTCCGGCTCAGCACCAGCTTCGCCTCGGCCAGGTTGCGCCGGTCGGAGACCTCCTCGGCAAACGCGACTGCCTCGGCGCCGCGTTCGCGTGCGGTCTCCGCCAGCGACGGGTCGTAACGGGCGCGCGCCAGCGCCACCTTGGCGGCGACGACCTTCGCACGCGCCGTATTGGCGTCGCGGCAGTCGCAGCGCAGCGCGGCGTCGACGGCCTCGCCTGCCAGGGCCTCGGCGTCGTCGAGCCGGCCCTGGAGGCGCGCAATCTCGGCCAGGTGGGCCGCGCCCTCCGCGACGCCGGTGTCGATGCCGTTGCGCCGCGCGAAGTCGGTCGTCTGCTCGAGCAGCGCGCGGGCCAGCCGCAGCTTGCCCATGCGCGCCAGCACCCAGCCCTTCTCCTGGGTGGCGAGGCCCCAGACGGCCACGTGGGCGATGCGTCCATCGGGCGTGCCCACGCGGATGGCGCGGTCGAAGAAGTCGAGGGCCAGCTCGTAGAGTCCCAGGCTCGCGAACGACCAGCCGACGAAGCACAGGCTGCGGCCGATCATGAAGGCGTCGTTGTACTCGAGCGCCAGCGCGAGGGCGTGGCTCGAGGAATCGAGCCCGCGCTTGGGCTCCCCCAGCGACTCCTCCAGCCAGCCGATGAGCATGAGCTGGGACCAGATGGCGACGGGGTCCCCCGCCTGCTGGAGGTCGAACAGCTCGCGGCGATACGCCTCCCGCGCGGGACCGATCTCGCCCGCCTTGTACAGGTCGAACGAGCTGGTGTGCGCCAAGGCGTCCTGCGCCGCCAGGGCGGTGGCTAGCGCGAGCCCGACGGCGCAGCCTCTTCGGAGTCGGTGAACCAAGAGACCCCCCTGCGAAGAAGTCGGCACGTTGGCAGCCGGAATTGAGGCGGGGGTCAGCTCGCGTTCTGGCGGGCGATGCGGCGTGCCACGATCTTCAGGACCCGCAGCCCGAGGGGCCGGAGGAGCGGCGCCAGGGCTCGTTTCAGCGCCCCGCTGGCGGGGCTGTTGACCGACGAGGCGAAGCTGTCGATGCCGAGCTCCGAGCGCAGGTCGGCCGTGAGAAGGTCCATGGGCGCGTCGAGGGGAATCCCCGTCGCGTCCGCGATGCGGTCCATGCGCTCGAAGTTGGCTGCCACGGCCGCCGCATCCACCAGCGCTTCGGGACCCACGGCATCGAGCAGGACCTGCCGCGCAGTCGCCACCTGGAGCTCGTCGCCGCCGACGACGGCCTCGGCGAAGGTCACCAGCGCCTCGGCGTGCGGAATGCCGCTTCCCGCCGCAGCGCTGCGGTCGGTCACCGCGTGCAGATCGAGCTCCTCTCCGCTCAGCGCGCCGCTCGCCCGGAGCAGCAGAGTGTGCGCCGTCGTTCAGTAGAAGCACTCGTTGAGGGCGGACACGCGCCCCGCGATGAGCTCCATCTGGGCACGCGACAGGGTCCGGCCCGCGCTCGGGTCTGCCACCTTCTCGACCGCCACATAGTGCACGGTGGAGAGCTCCTTCAGCTGCCGCACCGCGTCGGGAACCAGGCTCAAGGCGCGGATCACGTTGCCGGTGATGCCCTTCCAGAGGTCGGCCTCGTCCCCGGACGGCTTCGCAATCATGGGTACCCAGGCCTGCTCCATGCGCGCGCCGGCCGGTCGGTAGCGTGACGGTTCTCCGGGCACGGGCTCCGGCAACGGCTCCAGCGAAATCCCGAGACCGCGGTGAAACCCGTCGACGCTCACCAGTGCCACCAGGATCCCGATCAGCTCCACGTAGTGGGCGTCGCCCAGTCCGGCGGCCTGGGTCTTCTCGTACCAGCTCTTCGACAGGCGCCCCGGGTCCGTCGTCACGCGGTGGATCGCGTCGACGGCGGCGTCCGGAAGGAGGTCGCCGGCGCGGTCGTGCTCGCCGGGGGGCGTCTCCGGCGAGAGGGCCGACTTGCGCTCGCGGCAGAGCGCGCAGTCCGCGGCCCGCCGGACCTCGGCGGCGATCGCCACCCGCTCGGCGCCGGTCCACCAGCAGCCCTGCGACGCCAGGCGCTCCCAGAAGCGGCGGTGCGCATCCGCGATGTCCTCGGGAATGGGGACCGGGACACCGGTGTAGTCGAACGCGCTCACCAGGCGAGGCTCCCCCGCCGCCCGCGCCGTGTCAAGGCGCAGCCAGTCAGTCCAGAGACGGACCCGGCTCGAAGGCCACCTGCATCTCCTTCACACCGTTGATGAAGGTGGAGCGCAGGCGGCGTGGCTTCGCGGTGATCTCCATCCCGTGGAAGCGGGTCAGGATGCCCCGGAAGATCTCTCGCAGCTCGAGTCGGGCCAGGTTGGCGCCCAGGCAGAAGTGCTCGCCCACCCCGAAGGCAAGGTGGTCGTTCGGCTCGCGCCGGATGTGGAAGGTGTCCGGCGCGTCGAAGACCTCCTCGTCGCGGTTGGCGGAGGTGTACCAGAGCATCAGCTTCTGGTTCTCGCGGATCTGCTGGTCCCGGATCTCGACGTCCGCCGTGGCCTGGCGCCGGAAGGTGTGGACGGCCGGGGCGAAGCGCAGGATCTCCTCGACGGTGCTGTTCAGGAGCGACAGGTCCGCCTGCACGTCCGCGTGCTGGTCGGGGTGCTCGAGCAGGGCGATCATCCCGTTGCTGGTGACCGTGCGCGTCGTCTCGTTGCCCGCCACCAGGAGCACCAGGAAGAAGAAGTTGAAGTCGAGGTCGGCCAGCTTGTGGCCATCGATCTCGGCGTTCACCAGTCCGGTGGCCAGATCGTCGGCCGGGTGGGAGATGGCCTTCTCGCGCAGCTTGGTGCCGTATAGGAACATCTCGGCAAAGGCGTCCTGGGCGCCGCTGTGGTCGCGCGGCTGGCCGGTCTCCTGCAGATCCGGGTCGTCGAAGCCCACCAGGCTGTTGCCGATCTCGTAGACGCGGCGGCGGTCTTCTTCGGGCACGCCCATCATCTCGCAGATCACCTCGAGCGGGAGCTTCGCGGCGACGTCCTCGACGAAGTCGCACTCGCCCTTCTCGATCACGCCGTTGATGATGCGCTTCACCATCTGCTGGATGCGGGGCCGCAGGCTGTTCACCATACGCGGCGTGAATGCCTTGTTCACCAGGGCGCGGTACTGGCGATGCTTGGGCGGATCCATGTTGAGGATGATGTTCCGAATGATGGCCAGGTCTTCCTCGCTCGACTCCTGGCGCAGGGTGCCCATGCGTTCGGAGGAGAAGAGCTGGGGCTGCTTCGAGATCCGCTTGAGGTCCTGGTAGCGGGTGATCGCCCAGAAGCCCGGGCCGTCGCTCTCCTCGTGCCAGAAGACCGGCGCCTCGCGGCGCAGGAGCGCGAACTGGTCGTAGGGAACGCCGCGCTGGAAGAGATCCGGGTCGGTGAGATCGACGTCGCTGAGCTGCATGGGAGACCTCTGGGGGGATTGAAGCGAACAAACGTTCGTTTACCTCTCCGGCCACGTCCCGTCAAGCGGGCTCCCCTGGGGGATCAGTCTCGCTCTCGGACGAGGAATTGTGCGAACGCCTCGGGCGAAACGGCCGGGCTGAGCAGGAAGCCCTGCATCTCGTCGCAGCCCCTCTCGCGCAGGAAGGCCGCCACCGGCTCGGACTCGACGCCTTCGGCCACCACCCGGAGCCCCAGGCTGTGGGCCATCTCGATCACGGCAGTCACCACGCCGGCCGCCGCGGGATCCGAGTCCACGTCCTGCACGAAGCAGCGATCGATCTTGATGCTGTCGAGCGGGAAGCGCGTGATGTAGCTCAGCGACGAGTAGCCCGTTCCGAAGTCGTCGAGGGAGATCAGGATCCCCAGCTCGCGAAGCTCGCGCAGGGTCTGGGCCGCCTGCTGGTCGTCATCGATCATCAGGCTCTCGGTGATCTCGAGCTCGAGGTAGCGGGGCTCGAGACCACTCTTCTCCAGCGCGGTCTCCACCGTCCGCCGCAGGTCGTGGTGCACGAACTGGCGAGTCGAGACGTTCACCGAGACCCGGACCGCCCGGTGACCGGCGTCCTGCCACGCCTTGTTCTGGGCGCAGGCCGCGTCGAGGACCCAGCGACCGATCGAGATGATGAGGCCGCTCTCTTCACTCACCGGGATGAACTCGACAGGCGACACCATGCCGAGCACCGGGTGCTCCCAGCGCAGCAGGGCCTCCGTGCCCACCACCGTGCCGGTCGCCAGGTCGACGCGCGGCTGGTAGTGGAGGCACAGCTCGTCGCGCTGCACCGCCTCGCGCAGCCGGCTCTCCAGGGTGAGCTTGCGCAGCGACGCGGCGTTCATGGACTCGGAGAAGAACTGATAGCGGTTCCGCCCGCCCTCCTTGGCGTGGTACATGGCCGCGTCGGCACTCTTCATGAGCGTGTCGACGTCCTGTCCGTCGAGCGGGTAGATCGCGACCCCGATGCTGATGTGGGGCGACACGTCGTGGCCCTCGATCCGGACCGGTACCGGCAGAGCGCGCAGGATGCGCCGGGCGACTTCGCCCGCGTCCTCCGCCGCGGAGATCTTGGACAGCAGCACGGTGAACTCGTCGCCCCCGAGCCGCGACACCGAGAGCTTGTTGCCGCGACTGACCAGATCGCTGCCGCGCACGTGATGGCGCAGCCGCTCGGCGACCTCCTTCAGGAGCTCGTCGCCCGCGCTGTGGCCCAGTGTGTCGTTCACCTGCTTGAAGCGGTCGAGATCCATGTAGAGGAGCCCGACCAGGTGGTTGTGCATCTCGGCGGCCTCGATCGCGCGCGCCAGCTGCTCCTTGAACAGGCGCCGGTTGGCCAGATTGGTGAGGCTGTCGTAGCGGGCCAGGTGGCGGATCTTCTCCTGGGTGTGAACCTGATCGGTGACGTCCTGGATCGTGCCGGACACCCAGCGCCCGCCGAGGGGACCGCCGCCCACGAGCTCGCCCCGCTGCTGGACGTGGCGGACCTCGCCGCCGGGGAGCAGGATGCGGTGCTCCACGCTAAAGCGCTTTCCCTGCTCCAGGACGCCGTTCATTTCCTCGCGCAGGACGGACAGATCGTCC
The DNA here is from genome assembly GCA_027295775.1 of Pseudomonadota bacterium. GTDB lineage: Bacteria > Myxococcota_A > UBA9160 > UBA9160 > UBA4427 > JAPUKG01. The sequence goes on along the minus strand of JAPUKG010000468.1, from coordinate 16,166 downwards.
GGGTGGACGCACCTGGCCATCCGCTCGAAGCTGACCTCGGCCCGGCCCGGCTCCATGCCGCAGATCCGGTAGGTCTCGTCCGACCACTGCATGACCCCCGTGTCCGCGTCCCACTCCCAGCTGCCGAGCCGGGCGATGCGCTGGGCGTTGGCGAGCGACTCCTGGCTCTGGCGCAGCTGCAGGACCGCGTCGCTGGCCCGGAGCAGGTAGCGAATCCGGTGGCAGAGCAGCGTGGCGCTGACCGGCTTGTTCAGGAAGTCCGTGGCCCCCGCCTCGTAGGCCCGGTCCACCGAGCTCTCCGCCTCGGCCCCGGTCAGCACGAGCACGGGAACGGCCAGCTCCGGGTAGCTCCGGCGCAGCTCCCGGCACGCGGACAGCCCGTCCATGCCGGGCATGGTCACGTCCAGGATCACGAGACTGGGGTTGTGGCGCCGGAAGAGCTCGAGGGCCTGCTCGCCGTCCTCGGCCTCGACCACCGCGTAGCCCTGAGCCTGGAGGGCGTCGGTGGCCATCGTGCGGTTCAAGCGGTCGTCGTCCGCGACCAGGATGAGCGGCTGACTGCGTTTTCTGGCGAGCTCGAACATGGGCTTCCGCGCGGCAGCTCCGCCGAGCGGAGGCCGCCCCCTCCCCCATCGGGAGTCGAGCCCATCGGCTTGAATCCACCGCAACCGGCAACGAGCCCGTCGAAGTCCCTGAGCGGGCGCTCACATTGGCCGCTCAGAACCGGGTGTGCCCGCAGGCCGTCCCGCTCGCAGTGGGATCGCCCAGGGCGGAGCGCACGGCGCGCAGGTCCTCGACGGAGTCCACCTCGGCCCACCACAGGCCCGTGATGGACGTGGTGAACACCACGCCGTCGTCGGCCATGGAGTTCAGCACCGACGGGTACCACGCGTACAGCGCGCTCGGATCGCGCAGGGCGGCATCGAGGGCGCGCACGAACCGGGCCGGGCTCTTCGCCCCGGAAGAGTGTGAGCCCGATCGCCTCGCCGTCCACGATCGCCGGGTCCAGCTTCTTGCCCACCGACACGAGCTCGTTCCGCCGGCCGCGAGCGACCTTCATGTTGCGTCCGGGTCGTACTGGCTCTTCTCGTTCACCGCGAGGGTCACGAGTGCCGGCGGAGAGTCCAGCAGGCGCTCCAGCACGGCGGCCTCGAACAGGGTGTCGCCGTTCACGAGCACGAAGTCCTCGCGCATCTCGCTGCGCGCCACCCAGCAGGTCGCCAGGTTGCCGGCGATGTTGAAGAAGGGGTTGTAGAAGGCCATCGCCCGGAGGCCCGGAACCGGATCGGCGTCGAGCAGGGCACCGACGCGGTCGGCGCGGAAGCCCGCCATCACGGACACCTCGGTGACGCCACACGCCACCAATGCCCGGAGCTGCGCCTCCAGGAGCGTTCGACTGGCGCGCACGGGCAGAAGACACCTGGGAGTCTCACTGGTCAGGGGGAGCAGGCGCTTGCCCTGCTCTGCGCTCAAGACGATCGCTCGCATTCACTCGCACCTCCGCGCACGTCGGTCTCGTCGTGCCTGGGGATGAAGAGGGCCGGGCGTGGTGTACGGATCTCACCCGAGACCCGCGGTCGGCCTTCGCCCCGTGTTGGGCCGCCCCGCCCGGCCGGCGCGGAGGATTGGTGCGATGCAGGCGGATGGGTAGAGCCGAAACGGGTCAATCGCATGACCGATTCGGTCCGATCGCGGCGAGGCGCCTTCTAGCTCACTCCCCTCCGGTCGGCGTCGGGGCGGAGTCGGCGACGTCCCCGGAGGATGCGTCGGTAGCCCCTGCGAGGGAACGCACCCGTTCGATCAGCTCGGACTGTGTCCGCACGCCGACCTTGCGATAGACCGACTTCAAGTGGTTGCGCACGGTGTGCTGACTGATGTGGAGCTGGCTGGCGATGGCGGGAACGCGGCCACCCGACACGAGGAGCGAGAGCACCTCGGTCTCCCGCGGCGACAGCCCCGCGAGTTCCGGGTGGTGCATGGGGATCGAAGCGATTGCGGGCAGCTCGGGCGCGAGGCTGATCGACTGGAGCTCGATGGCGATCCGCGTGAGGGTGCTGCGCAGGTCGCCCGGGGTCGGCGTACCTACCTGCTTGGCAGTGAGAACCGCGCCGAGGTCGACGAGGATGGTGAAGTTCCCCAGGTAGACGCCGTGGTCGTCCAGCAGGCGATGAGGCAAGCCGATCACCGGGAACGTGGTCGAGTCCTTGCGCTGCATGGCCGCGAGACGGGCGCGCACATCTCCCGCGCTGGCAGCGTCGATGTCCGCCCGAGCGAGCTCGCGGAGCTCCGGCGGAAAGAAGTCGACGAGCTCCTTGCCGACGACCTCGGCCGCTTCATAGCCCAGCCAGGACAACAGGCGCTGATTCATGAAGACGATCCGGCCCGGGGCGTCCCGCACGAGCAGTCCACAGTTCATGGTCTGGATCGCTCCGACGAGTCCCTCGTAGCTCTCGAGCAGGGTTCGCGGCACCGGGTCCTCCCGAAGCACCAGTCTACACGAGCGCGGTGCACCGGGCTCAGCGAGCGCGCGCGAAGTCCACGAAGATGGGAGACGACCAGGCGCGTTCTTGCGCGGGGGCCAGGCAGTCATCGTCTTTCGCGGTGCGGTAGCCCCCGAAGCAGGGATCGACGCGCACCGGGTTGCCGTCCGCGTCGAACGTGGTGCGCAGGTTGGCCGCGTTGATGGCGGGCGTCGCCTCCTGAAGAGCGCGCGCGTAGTACACGGCGTCGCGCGCGCCCACTGCGAAATCCGGGTCGGCGAAGCGCACGACGCAGCCGCTCGGATCGCCGTCGCACGCGAAGCGGCGCCAGGGGTCGTCGATCAGGTCCTCGACTGGCTCGCCCGGGTACGCCTGGGGACGGATGCGCACCACCTCGACCGCCACGATCGGGTGGCGCTCGTCGCCGGGGTGGTAGCACTCGCCGAAGCAGAGCTCCTCGATGCGCTCGGCGGAGAGGGCGGTGAGAGTCTCGTCGGGGCAGCCCGGCTTCTGCACGAAGCTCCCCACCGCCCGCACCTCGAACTCCGGCGCCTCCGCCATCTCGGTCTCGCCGCCCATGGGCACGGGCTCGCCGGGCGCGTTCAACAGATCGAACCAGAGCAGGATGCGGGGACCGCTCGTGCCGTAGACCTCGCGGCGCAGCAACGCGTCCCAGACCGCGCGGCGCCCGCGTCCGTCGGCGTGGGCGGCGACGAGCCCGCCGGGATAGAGGAAGCTCGCGCCGCGCTCTACGTCGAGGAGGTTGCGGAATCCCTGGGGCGCCTCGGGCGCGGGCTGGGCGCGCCGGGGATCGTCCTGGCTCCCCGCCACGCGCGGGCCGAGCCAGCGGTCCAGGCGCTCGGAGCGGAGACCGCGCGCGTCGCTCATCCCCTTGCGGCCGAGCTGCTTGTAGCCGCTGCCCGCGCGGACGGAATGGGTGTCGCTCGACGCGATGAGGCCGAAGCGGAAGCGCTCGGGTCGGCCGCCTTTCTCGAAGCTCGAGATGGCGAGGCCGTACTGCGCGGTCTCGCCGGGACGCAGGGACAGGGTGGGCTTGAAGCAGTCGCGGCACTGGTCGCAGTCGAGCCAGTCCTCGGGGCTCGCGTCCGGGATCACCCAGTGGGGGCGACGGCCCGCCTCGAGGGCCAGCCGTCGGGCCTCCGCCACCCGCGCCCCGCACTCGCTCTCCGGCAGGTCGCCGCAGCGCTCGCGGACGATCTCGCCGGCGCGCCAGCAACAGGGCAGGAACTCCGCCGTGGGTGCGGGACAGACGCGCTGGCCCGAAGCGTCAACGGCCCACTCGGCCCGGGCGGCCTCGGCCCGGAACACCTCGCTGTTGCCGTGCCCCGAGTAGACCTCCAGCAGGCGCTGCACCTCCGGTGCGGTCCGCCCGCCGCGGAGCTGGTTGTCGAGCCGCGACGCCGGGGGCGCGTGGATGCCCCAGGCAAGCCCGTGCGGGATCACCAGGGTCGGGAGTCCCCACTGGGCGAGCTTCTCGAACAGCACCTCGGGCGTCGGCGCATTCTCCCGGCAATCCGGCGGCAGCGCCCGGGTGTCGACGCCGGATTCGCAGTTGGGGATCCCGGCCAGCCGCTCGATCCACCACAGGAAGTCCGCGTACTCCGAGAGACCCACGAACCCGATCGTCTGGAGCGCCCGGATCAGCCACAGGTTCGGCGCCCGCCTCATGATGTCGTCGGGAAGGGAAGTGATCGCGCGCGCGGGGAGCTCGTCTTCGCCCAGGCCGGGGAAGATCACATTCTTGTGTCCGAAGTGGCCTTCGGGCGTCGTGCCCGCCTGGGTCCACTCCCAGCCGGCGAACGCCACCAGGTCCGGGTCCGCTGGATCTCCGGCGCGCGCGTCGCATTCGCGCAAGCTCTCGAGACTCCGGGTCCAGCGCTCCGGGGTGAGACCTTCCGCGTGATCGTTCAAGGAGAAGAAGTCGAGCGACGAGCAGTAGCGGGCGAAGTCACAGGCGTCGGCCGGGGGATGCACGCCCTCGCTCGCGAAGATCGGCAGGGCGTACAGATACGCGTCGATGGAGTAGGTGGTGTGGACGTGCAGGTCGCCGAACAGGATGCGCTTGCCGCCAGCCGCCCCTGCGGATCGGTCCCGGGCGGCGCGCCCTGGCCCCTCGATGGTGCCGGGCTCGAGGTCTCCGCCACCGCAGGCCCACAGCGCGGCCAGGGCACAGATCAGAACGGGGAGTCGGAGCAGCACCGCGCGCAGTATAATCGGCCGAATGGACGACCTGCGCGAGATCGAGGCCATCAAGCGCCTCAAATACAAGTACTTCCGCTGTCTCGACCTCAAGCTCTGGAAGGAGCTGCGGGAGCTCCTGGTCGAGGACGCCACCAGCTCCTACGGCGGTGGCAAGTACGCCTTCGACGGCCGAGACCAGATCATGAAGTTCCTGGAGGACTCCCTGGGCCGCCCCACCATGCTCACCTCGCACCACGGCCACCATCCGGAGATCGAGCTGACGAGCGACACGACCGCCACCGGGATCTGGGCGCTCGAAGACGTCGTGATCGACACCGAGCACGGCATCACGCTGCGGGGGGCGTCCTTCTACCACGACGAGTACGTGAAGGTGGACGGAGCGTGGAAGTTCAAGTCCACCGGCTACGAGCGCACCTACGAGGAGATCGAGAGCCGCGCGGACACCCCGAGCCTGCGGCTCCTCGCCAATCGGTTCGGTCCGGTCGAGGATTGACGAGTGAGCCCTACTCCTTGACCTCGACCACCAGCTGAACGGTTGCGCGCACCTCGACGCTCGCGGCCTCGATGGGTGTCGCACCCTCCCTGGCCTGGGCGAACCGGGCGCGCACGACGGGACGCCCGGGCGAGGCGCCTTCCTCCACCGAGATCACTCTCACCACCTCGAGCTGGAGGGCTGCGGCGCTCGCGGCCGCCTTGGCCCTGGCGGCCTCGGCGGCGCGGCGGAGGGCGCGGAGCCGCACCGCGGACTCGTCCTTCAGGGTGAAGCGAAGATGCTGGATGGTGTTGGCCCCCTGTGCGGTGGCGGCGTCGATGAGCGGGCCGACCGCGTCCAGGTCGTCGGTGGTGATGGCGACGACGTTGCTGGCGCTGTAGCCGACGAGCTCGCGCTGGCCCGACTTGGGCACGTGGCGGTAGCGGGGCGAGAGCGAGTAGCCGCGGGTCTCGATGCGGCCCTCGGAACCGAGGACCCGGCGCAGCGCGGCGATGGTCGCCGCCAGCTTCTCTGCGTTGTCCGCAGCGGCGCGCTCCGCGCTGGCCGCTTCGGAGATCACGCCGAACTCGATCTGGGCCCGGTCGGGCTCGACCTGGAGGGTGGCCTCGCCGCTGACCCGGATGACCGGGGGCTCGCCCGCCGCCGCAGGGAGCACGGGAAGGAGCGCCAGGATGGCGATGGGGACGGATCGAAGGGTGTCAACGGAACGCATAGTGCTGCTCACATCGGCTCGACTTGATGAAGGAGAGGATCTCGGGCCCGGCGTGCCGGTCCGGGCGGGAGAGAGCGAGCACGATGCGAAGGTGGTCCTGACCGGGTACCACCACGATGCGGCTGGGAACGCCCTGACGGCGCAGCGCCTCGTTCAAGCTCTTGGCCTGGCGGCGCAGGAGAGGCGCTTCGAGCTGCGAGTAGAGGATCAGGGTCGGTGGCGCCTCGGGGGTGGCGTGGCTCGCGGGCGACGCCTCGCGCATCCAGGCTTCGGAGGGATCGCCGGCTCGGAAGCGCTCCTCGAAGTAGCCGTGCCACCGGCCGAGATCCGCCGTCAGGTCGAAGGCGGAGCCGCTCACGGGAACGAGTCCGCACAGGGGCGGTGGATCGATCGCGCGCGCTCGGAGGGCGGGCGTGCCCAGGGCGACGTGGGCGGCGAGCTGCGCGCCGGACGAGTGGCCGGCCAGGAAGATGGCGTTGGGATCGCCGCCCAGGTCCGCGACGCGCTCGTGCACCCACCAGACGGCGGTGGCGACGTCCTCCACCTGGTCCCGCCAGTCGACGGCGGGCTGGAGGCGGTAGCTGATCACTGCAGTGCCGACGCCCTGGCTGGCGAAGTAGCGACCGATGTTGCGGTAGATGTCGCCGCCCGCGAACGCCTGGGTGCGGTCACCGCTCGTCCAGCCGCCGCCGTGCACGAAGACCAGCACGGGCCAGCCCGAAGCGCCGGATACCGCTCCGGACGCGCTCTCGGACACAACGGGAAGGAAGAAGTCGAGGCGGTGCTTTTCGGGGTCGGCCCCGCTTCCGAGGCGATAGGGAATGTCGAGGAGCGCGTTCTCCCGGGGGATCTCCGCCTCCCGGTACAGGAACGGCATGGCCAGGTGCAGGGCGATTCCACCACAGCCCAGCCAGGCCCCCGCACAGAGCATCAGCCAGATCGCCACCCGAGACCGATTCATGTGTCACTTCCCCCCGCGAAGTGCCGCCCCCGGGCCGCCGGTTTCACCGAGCCCGGGCATCGTGGCACAATAGGGTTGCGGGTCCGTCGAGTCCATCAGCGAAGGAGACCGGCATGGAAACCCGCGACCCCGCCGCCTGGGCGCGCGATCTCGGCATCTCCCAGGAGGCGGTGGAGATCTATCTCGAGAGCGACGTCGTCGACCTCCACCTCGACACCTTCATATGGAACCGGCTCCTTCGCTACGACCTGCGCCGGCGGCACGGCCAGGGCCCCACCCGGGCGCACTTCCTGTCCCAGGTGGACTTCCCTCGCGTGCGCGAGGCGCGGCTCACCGGCGGCACCTGGGTGATCACGACCAACCCCTGGCGGCGGGCCGCCGCCCGTCCCCGCGTGTTCCTGGAGAACGTGCGTCGACTTCAGGGCATCTTCGAGAGCGTGCCCGAGGACTTCCGCGTGGTGCGCAACGTCGCCGAGTACCGCAAGGCGGTAGACACGGGGCGACACGCGGCCTTCCTCGCCATCCAGGGCGGAAACGCCCTCGACCGCGATCTCGACGCGCTCGATCTGATCCCCGACGACCTGATCGTGCGCATCACCCTGGTCCACCTGTCTACCTCGAAGCTCGGGACCACGAGCGCGCCCACGGGCTCGCGCAGGGGCCACGGCCTTACGGACTTCGGCCGCGAGTACGTGCGCCGACTGGACGAGAAGCGAATCCTCGTGGACCTGGCCCACATCAACCGTCAGGGCTTCTTCGACGCCGTCGAGGCCCACGACCGGTCCCTGCCCCTGATCGTGACCCACACCGGCGTGTGCGGCGTGACGCCCCACTGGCGCAACCTGGACGACGAGCAGCTCCGGGCGGTCGCCGACAGCGGCGGCACCATCGGCATCATGTACCAGTCGGGCTTCCTGGGAGACCGCCCCTGGAGCGGCCGCGCCGAGTCCGTGGTGCGCCACCTGGCCCACGTGGTGGAGACCGCCGGCGAGGACCACGCCTCCCTGGGCAGCGATTGGGACGGCGCCATCAGCCCGCCGCGCGACCTGCGCACGCCCCTCGAGCTGCCCCGGCTGGTCGAGATCATGCTCGGGCGGGGCTGGGGCGCGCCGCGCATCCAGAAGATTCTCGGCGGCAACTTCCTGCGCACGGTCGCCGCGATTCGCGGCTAGGAGCGCCCGCCGGACTAGCCTTCGGCGTGCACCTCGTCGCCGCGGGTGGCGCTGGTCAGCGTCAGCGGCGGGCGATTGCGGCACGCGCTCTCGCGCACCGGGCAGTCACGCATGGTGCAGCCGGTGCAGTCCCGGGGCGTGCACGGGTCGAAGTGAACAACGACGTCGCCCGGCTGCTCGGTCGACGCGCGAAGTGTGCTCTCCACCGCCTCGTGGATCCCGTGGATCCGCTGGACGTCCAGATAGCGCGGCACGGTCATGTGGAAGTCGGTGTGCACCATCGCTCCCGAGCGCCACGCCCGCAGCGAGTGGATGTCGATCCACTCGTCCTTGCGGTTCTCTTGCAGCGCCGACACGATCCCGGCCAGGATCACCTCGTCGGCCTCATCCATGAGCCCCCGCACGGCGTCTCGGGTGAGATTCCATCCCTGGCGCAGGATGTTGGCCGCCGCCGCGATGGCGACCAGGGGGTCGAGGATCATCCAGCCGGTGAGCCAGACCGCGAGCAGACCCACGAAGACCCCGGCGCTGGTCCACACGTCGGTCAGCACATGCTTGCCGTCGGCGACCAGCGCGATGGAGTGGGTGCGGCGACCGGTGCGGACCAGATAGACGCCGAGCACGGCGTTGCCGGCGCCGAAGAGCGCCAGCAGCCCGACTCCCAGGTCGAGGTTCCGGAGCTCCGGGCCCGCCACCAGCTCTCGGACCGCCTGGACGACGATCAGGAGCGCGGCCAGCAGGATGAAGCTGCCCTCGATTCCCGCGGTGAAGAACTCGACCTTGCCGGGGCCGTAGGGGTGATCCCGGTCGGCGGGGCGCGCGGCCACCGCGAGCGAGAACACCAGCAGCGCGCCCGCGACGATGTTGATGATCGACTCCATGGCGTCGGAGAAGACCGCCGTGGAGTCCGTCAGCCAGTAGGCCGAGAGCTTCCCGCCGAAGATCAGGACACCGGCCGCGAGCGAGATCCAGCCCGCGCGAAGTCGCGCGTCGCGGATCTCCTGCTTCATGCCCGGGCCGCGGACGTCATGAGCAGCGCGGCGCCCGGCCGGATTGCCGCGCCTTCTCGTAGAGGGGCAGGGTTTGTGGGATCCGCTGCGACAGGTCCTGGATGCGGGTGTCGTGGGAGGGATGGGTGGAGAGGAACTCGGGCTGTTCGCCGCCGCCCCCCTTCGCCATGTTGCGCCACAGCTCGACGCTCTGGCGGGAATCGAAGCCCGCCTGGGCCATGAGATCGAGCCCCAGCAGGTCCGCCTCTCTCTCCTGGCTGCGGCTGAAGGGCAGGAGGATCCCCACCTGGGCGCCGAGACCGAGCGCGCCCAGGGCCAGATCCTTCGCCGGCGAGGGCTCGCCTGCCAGCACCTGGGCGACGCCGAGCCCGGTCTGGGCGACGAACTGCTGAGACATGCGCTCGTTGCCGTGATGGGCCAGGACGTGCCCCACCTCGTGCCCGATCACGGTGGCCAGCTGATCCTGATTCGTCGCCACCGCCAGCAGGCCCGTGTGCACGCCGATCTTGCGACCCGGCAGCGCGAAGGCGTTGGCGGTCTCGTCGTCGAATACCACGACCTCCCACCCCTCGCCCCGCTCTTCGGCGGGCAGGACCGCGGTGATCGCGTTGGCCACGCAGCGCACATAGGCGTTGGCCGCGGCGTCCTGACTGACGGCGCCCTCCTGCACGATCTGGTCGAACGCCTGGACGCCCATCGCGTCCATCTCGGCGGCGGGGAAGATCAGGAGCTGGGATCGCCCCAGCGGCGACGTGGCGCAGGCGGTGAGCAGCACGAGGGTCGCGGTCAGCACACGATGGTTCATGGCACTCCGGGGTCGGATTCAGGCGCCGGACTTGCGCAGGATCACGCTTCCGATCGAGTAGCCCGCGCCGAAGGAGCAGAGCACGCCGAGATCGCCCGCGGCGAGGTCCGCCCGATGCTCGTGGAAGGCGATGACAGAGCCGGCGGAGCTCGTATTGGCGTAGCGGTGGAGGATGACGGGGGCCTCGTGGGGCTCGGGCATCCGGCCCAGGACGGTCTTCGAGATCAGCTGGTTCATGGACAGGTTGGCCTGGTGGAGCCAGAGCCGCTTCAGGTCCGCCGGCTGCAGATCGCGCTCGGTCAGGTGCTCGAGGATGTGGTCCGCCACCATGGGGCACACCTCGCGGAACACCCGGCGCCCATTCTGGCGGAAGAGCAGCTCGTGGGGATCGCGTTCGCCGTCCTCGCTCGAGTTGAGGAAGCCAAAGTCGTTGCGGATGTTGTTCGAGAACTTCGTCTGGAGCCGGGTGCCCAGAACCTCGAAGCCGCGCTCCGCCCGCTCGGTGCTCTCCACGACGACGGCCGTGCAGGCGTCGCCGAAGATGAAGTGGTAGTCGCGCAGCACGAAGTTGGTGTGGCCGGACGTGATCTCCGGGTTCACCACCACCGCGCAGCGCGCGTTGCCGTTGCGGACAGCGTCCACCGCGGCCTGGATTCCGAAGGTCGCGGAAGAACAGGCCACATTCAGGTCGTAGGCCCAGCCCGAGGCACCCAGGGCGTTCTGGACCTCGATGGCGACAGCGGGATAGGCGCGCTGCAGGTTGGAGCAGGCCACCAGCACCGCGTCGACGTCCTGGGGTCGCCGTCCCGCCTCCTCCAGCGCCGGGCGGACGGCGGCCAGCGCCATCTCGCACTGGATGCTGAGCTCGTCCTCGCCGCGCAGCGGAAGGCGCGGACGCAGGCGCTCCGGGTCGAGGACGCCCCGCTTGTCCACCACGTAGCGGTGCTCGATCCCGGACGCCTTCAGGATGAAGCGCTCGGTGGGCAGGTCGCGTTCCTCGAGCCGGCCCGCGGCGATCGCATCGGCGTTGTCGCGGTTGAAGCGCTCCACCGCAACGGCCAGCGACTCGACCAGCTCCGCGTTCGTGATCGAGTCCTCGGGGGTGTAGAGCCCCGTGCCGGTGATGATGGTGCCGCTCACGACGCCTCCGCGACGGCGCGCAAGGCTACCGGAGGGCAAGCGCGAGCGCCCCTCTTCGCCAGCCCGGACCCTCATGAGCCGGGCAGGGATTCAGACGTGCGGATCGTCGGTCCCCACGGGTTCGACGATCAGGGTCAGGTCCACCACGGCGCGCACCTCGACGGTGGCGCCCTGCGGAACGCGGACCCCGGGCGACCCGATGCGCGCGTGCCACGACTCGGCTCCGATCCGCACGTAGCCCTCGGGCGTCAGGTCGTGAATGGCGACGGCTCGGGCGCCCAGGAGCGCGTCCGCGCCGTGGGGTCTGCCCGGCTCGTAGGCGATGCGCGTCACGGGAAACAGCACGAGGTCCTTGATCACGAAGACGGCGAGTACCGACAAGGTCAGGGTCGGCGATACGAGCTCGAAGTGGACCACGGCGTAGGCGACGAGGCTGGCGGCCACCCACTCCGGGACCTGGAAGAGGAGGTAGCGACCGAAGACCCGCACCCCGCGATCAGCCGATCGGGTTGCGGAAGCCGAGCAGGCCCTCGCCCTCGAAGCGGATGACGTTCGGCGTGTCCATTCGGTGCTTGCCCTCTCGGAACGGCTGGCGGATGGTAGCCGCTTGCGCTGGAGAGGCGGGAAGGAGAGCCATGGCCCGGGTCGGAATCGCGTTGCTGATTGGGCTGGTCGTTCTGGCGGGGGTCGTGATCGTCCGAGCGCTGGACGGACCGCCGAACCTGCCCGCCGAGGAGCCGCCGCTCTCGATCGCGCTGGATGCCGAAGCGGCGGCCGAGCGCTTCGCCGGGGGACTCCGCATCCGCACCATCTCGAACGGACGCGACACGGGAATCCCCCTCGACGAAGCGGCCTTCGTGGCGTTTCACGACTACCTCGACGTCAGCTATCCGCGGGTGCACGCGTCCCTCGGCAGGGAGCGCGTGTCCGGTTACAGCCTGCTCTACACCTGGGCGGGAAGCGATCCGGATCTCGATCCGCTGCTGCTGCTCGGCCACATGGACGTGGTGCCGGTGGAGCCGGGCACCGAGCCCCAGTGGCCCGAGCCGCCCTACGCGGGAAACATCCGCGACGGCATCGTCTGGGGACGCGGCGCCATCGACAACAAGGCCAACGTGTTCGGCTTGATGGAGGCCACCGAGCTCCTGCTGGCCCGCGGCTTCGAGCCGCGGCGCACCGTGATCCTGGCGTTCGGTCACGACGAGGAGCTCGGAGGAGGCGATGGAGCGGTGGCGATGGCGGCACTCCTCGCGTCGCGCGGCGTGCACCCGGTCCTGGTCGTCGACGAGGGGGGCGGCGTGGCAGAGGGCCTCTTCCCCGGGATCGATACCGCCGTTGCGGCCATCGGCGTCGCGGAGAAGGGAGCGGTGAACCTGGAGCTCGTGGTCCAGTCGGACGGAGGGCACTCGTCGGTTCCGCCCGCCGAGACGGCCGTCGGCGTGCTGGCAAAGGCCATCGTGCGGCTCCAGACCAGCCCCTTCGCCGCCGGGCTCGACGGACCCATGCGCGAGATGTTCGAGACCGTGGGGCCGTCCATGAACTTCGGCTACCGAGCCGTGGCCGCCAACCTGTGGCTGTTCTCTCCGCTCGTCGAACGCGCGCTGTTGGCGAGCCCGCGCACGGCCGCGATGATCCGCACCACTGCCGCCCCGACGATCTTCCAGGCCGGCGTGAAATCCAACATCCTGCCCACGGTGGCGCGCGCCGTCGTGAACTTCCGCATCCACCCGCGCGACCGCATCGAGTCCGTGGTCGAACACGTCCGCCGGGCGATCGACGATCCACGCGTCGCGGTCGAGGTCGGCGGCGGGCGCGAGCCGTCCTCGGTTTCCCCGACGGACTCCGAGGGCTACCGCTTGCTGGCGCGCACGATTCGGCAGACCCAGCCCGACGCCGTGGTCACACCCTTCCTGATCTTCGCGGGCACCGATGCGCGCCACTACCGGCGGCTGACGTCCAACGTGTACGGATTCCAGCCGGTACGGCTCGGCCCAGAGACCCTGCAGCTGGCCCACGGCATCGGCGAGCATCTGTCGGTGGAGAACCTGGTCGGGGCCACCCGCTTCTTCGCGCAGCTGATCTGGAACGCGTCCCTCTGACCGGAGCCTCAGGAGCCGGTTGCGCTCAGATCGAGGCGGTCCGCACGCGCTCGTGGACCAGCAGGCTCTTCTTCTCGTCGAAGCGAACGGTGATCTTGCCCATGCCGGCGAGACCCTGGACGACGCCCAGCCCCAGCGTGGGGTGCTGGATGCGATCGCCGGACGCGTAGCTGTCGCCGATCGCATAGCTGCGCACGGGACGGGTGAGGTCGGGCTCTACGATCACCTCGGCGGCGACGCCGGACTTGGGCCTGGCCGGGGACTTTGGGCGCACGCGCCCGGCGTTTCGCTCCCAGGCGGGATCGAACTCGACCACGGCGCGCAGCGATGCGCCTTCCTCGTTGTACTCCCAGGGGGGCTTGCGGTCGAGCATGAGGCCGATGTAGATCACCTGTACCCCGATCTCCTCGCCGATCTCGCGAGCCAGCCGGTCCATCTCCCGGATCCACGCAGCGCCCTTCTGGGCCTCGCGCTTGCGGCAGAGCTGCCAGTAGCGCGGGCTCCCGATGATCAGGAGCATGGGCGGGTCCGCGGACAGCGTGCGGTCGATGCCGGCTTCGGTGAGCTCTGCCTGGATCGCGTCGCGGTTCGCCTCGGCAACCGCGGCGTACGCCAGCCCCTCGAGCAGATTGCGCAGCGGTGTGTCGCCGGTGCCAGTGCGCGTCGAGTCCGGCGCCACGTACTTCATCTTGCCCACCGCCAGCAGGTTGCTGGGCCCGATGCTGAGGAGATCGATCTTGCCGAGACCCCTGTTGGGATCATCGTCGCCGCGCTCCTTGTCCGGCGCCGCGGTCTGGAGCGGCACCTGATAGTCGATCAGGCGCAGGTCGCCCGCACCGCGGGGCAGGGTCAGGATGCGGTCCTCTCCTCCGTCCCGATAGTGGCGCACCAGGGCCTGGCCCAGGTGCTCCTCGTCGCGGCCCGCCTTCTGCGCCGACGGCGGCTTGCCGGGATGCACGCCCAGGTATTTCTTGTCGACCGAGTGGCGCCGCGGCGCGCGGTCGACCTCCTGCTTGTACTTCTCGGCGAGCGACGCGCCGGTCATCTCTGCGGCGGCGGCGCGGAATCCCTTGGCCTGCTTGACCTCGCGATCGTTGGAAAGATCGATGAGCGGATGCTGGCTCAATGGCGCTCCCCCGGTTCGAGCCACCCATGATACAGGTTCACGCCCGCCGGGCGATCCAACAGAGCCGATTCTGGCCAGCCCCGGCAGCGCGGGCGGACTAGCCTGCCGAAATCGAGGAGGAAGGCGCGATGACACCCACCTGGATCGAGACCCCGCTCGGAACCTGCCAGCTCGCCGCCACCGACGAGGCGCTCGTCTGGGCCAAGCTCGCCGACGCACCGGAGAAACACCTTGAAGACCGACCCTCGCGCGCCGCGCGCCACCACCTCGAGGCGGCCACCGAGGCGCTGCGGGAGTACTTCGACGGCGCACGCCGCCAGTTCGACGACCTGGAGCTCGCGCCTTCGGGGACCCCCTTCCAGGTCGCCGTCTGGAACGCGCTGCGCGAGATCCCCCACGGCGAGACCGAGAGCTACGGCGGACTGGCCCGCCGCCTCGGTCGACCCGGCGCCGCTCGGGCGGTGGGCATGGCGAACCACCACAACCCGATCTGGATCATCATCCCGTGTCACCGGGTCATCGGCGCCGATGGATCGCTCACTGGCTACGGCGGCGGCCTTCCGGTGAAGGAGTGGCTGCTGGCCCACGAAGGAGCCCGGCCGGCGTCGCTCTTCCGCTGAGAGAGCGGCGCCGGTGCGCCCACCATCGCTACCGTTGCGACCCACGGAACGCGGAGGAGGGAGCATGGCCCAAGGATCCGTTCTCGCCTGGATACCCACTGCACTGGCGCTCGCTTCGATGTCGGGCGCCGGTTGCGCCAGCGTCGAAACGAGAGGCTGGTTCGGATCGGATCCCGCCAAAACCCGCGCCCGGAACGTGATCCTGTTCGTGGGCGACGGCATGGGAATCTCGACGGTGACGGCGGCGCGCATCCTCGAGGGCCAGCTGCGCGGCGAGACCGGCGAGGAGAACCAGCTCGCCTTCGAGGCGCTTCCCCACGTCGCGCTCTCGAAGACCTACAACACCAACCAACAGGTCGCGGACTCGGCTGGCACGATGACCGCAATGGTGGCCGGCGAGAAGACGAAGGCTGGAATCCTGAGCCTGGACGACAGCGTGGCCCGGGGCGACTGGCGGAGCGCGGCCGGGGCGCAGCTCGAGACCCTCCTGGAGCAAGCGGAGGATCGGGGTCTCTCGACCGGCGTCGTCACGACGGCGCGCCTCACTCACGCCACCCCGGCCGCCTGCTACGCCCACACGCCCGAGCGGGACTGGGAGAACGACAGCCTGCTCCCCGAGGCCGCGCGGGCCGACGACTTCCCCGACATCGCCCGGCAGCTGGTCGAGTTCGGCCACGGCGACGGGCTCGAAGTGGCTCTCGGCGGCGGGCGCGCCAACTTCCTGCCGGCCACCGCGCCCGATCCCGAGGACGCCGGGGCGACGGGCGCACGGGCGGACGGGCGCAACCTCACGGCCGAGTGGCTGGAGCGCCTACCCGATTCCGCGTACGTGTGGAACGCCGAGCAGCTCGCCGCGCTGGACCCGGCGCAGACGAACCACGTCCTCGGTCTGTTCGAGGCCTCCCACATGGAGTACGAGTTCGACCGCTCCGGCGACGCCGGCGGCGAGCCCTCGCTCTCGGAGATGACCGCCTTCGCCCTGAAGGTGCTCTCGCGAAATCCCGAGGGCTACTTCCTGATGGTCGAGGGCGGGCGCATCGACCACGGCCACCACGCGAACAACGCGCTGCGCGCGCTCACCGACACGATCGAGTTCGCGAACGCGGTGCGCACGGCCCTGGAGGCCACGAGTGCCGCGGACACGCTGGTGGTGGTGACCGCCGACCACAGTCACGTCTTCACCCTCTCCGGCTACCCGACCCGGGGCAACCCGATCCTCGGGCTGGTGCGGACCAACGACATGTGGGGAGCGCCGGTGGCCGAGCCCGCGCTCGACGCCCTCGGCCTGCCCTATACGACCCTCTCCTACGCCAACGGGCCGGGCT
>JAPUKG010000467.1 GCA_027295775.1 Pseudomonadota bacterium | reverse complement strand
GGACCGAGCCACAACCCGTGGGATCCGGAGCGCTCCTGCGGCGGATCCTCTGGCGGCCCCACCGGTTGCGTCGCCGCCGGCGTCACCGCGGCGGCCCTGGGGAGCGACACTGGCGGATCAGTCCGCCAGCCCGCCTCGTTCTGCGGGGTGGTGGGACTCAAGCCGACCTACGGGAGAGTGTCGCGCTGGGGGCTCGTCGCCTTCGCGTCCTCTCTCGACCAGATCGGACCCATCGCGCGCACCGCCGAGGACTGCGCCTGGTTGCTCCAGGCGATCGCGGGACACGATCCCCGCGACTCGACATCGATCCCCCGCGAGGTTCCGGACTACGCCTCTGCGCTCGACGGGGACGTGTCCGAGCTCGTGATCGGAATGCCGACCGAGTACTTCGAGGCGGAGGGCGCCGACCCCGACGTGATCGCGCGGGTGCGCGAATCGGTGGCGGAGCTCGAGCGGGCCGGCGCCAAGACGCAGCCGGTCTCGCTTCCCCACACGCGCTACGCCATCGCCACCTACTACCTGATCGCCACCGCAGAGGCGTCGAGCAACCTGGCCCGCTACGACGGCGTCCGCTACGGGCGACGCGCGCCGCGCGGGGCGGGGCTGCGCGGCCTGTACGAGGGAACGCGCTCCGAGGGCTTTGCCGCCGAGGTGAAGCGCCGCATCCTGCTCGGAACCTACGTGCTCTCGGCCGGCTACTACGATGCCTACTACCGGAAGGCCCAGCAGGTGCGCACGCTCCTGCGCCGCGACTTCGATCGAGCCTTCGAGCAGTGCGATGTGCTGGCCACCCCGACCTGTCCCGAGGTGGCGTTCCAGCTCGGCGAGAAGACCGCGGACCCGCTGCGCATGTACCTCTCGGACGTGTACACGGTGTCGGCGTCCCTGGCGGGCATCCCCGCGCTCTCGATTCCGGCCGGCTTCGTGCGCGGCCTCCCGGTCGGGCTGCAGCTCGTCGGGCGCCCCCTCGACGAGGCGACGCTGCTGCGCGTGGCGGACGCCTACCAGCGCCGCACCGACCACCACCTGCAGCGCCCATCGGAGCCCCGATGAACCAATCCGTCCAGGGCCCGCCGGAGGCCCGATGAGCGACGAGCCGCTGGACCGCTACGAGGTGGTGATCGGGCTCGAGGTGCACACGCACCTGCTGACCGAGTCCAAGCTCTTCAGCCCGGCGCCGGTGCGCTACGGCGACCCGCCCAACCACGATGTGCACTGGATCGACCTGGGCCTGCCCGGCGTGCTCCCGGTCCTGAACGAGAAGGTGATCGAGCTGGCGATCCGGCTCGGACTGGCCACCCACTGCACGGTGAACCCGCGCTCGGTGTTCGCGCGCAAGAACTACTTCTACCCGGATCTGCCCAAGGGCTACCAGATCTCCCAGTACGAGGAGCCGATCGTGCACGGGGGCTGGATCGACGTGAAGATGGAGGAGAAGAAGGGAGAGACACGGACCGTCCGCGTGGGCATCACCCGCGCGCACCTGGAGGAGGACGCGGGCAAGTCGATCCACGACGACGCGGTGGCCGGGCCGGACCGCACCCTGATCGATCTCAATCGCTGCGGCGTACCGCTCCTCGAGGTCGTGTCCGAGCCGGATCTGCGCTCGGCGGCCGAGGCGGGCGCCTACCTCCGCGCACTGCGACAGCTGCTCCGCTACCTCGGCGTCTCCGGCGGCGACATGGAGAAGGGGCAGTTCCGCTGCGACGCCAACGTGTCCCTGCGTCCGCGCGGCTCCACCGAGCTGGGAACCCGGACGGAGCTCAAGAACCTGAACTCCTTCCGCTTCGTCGAGGGCGCGATCGAGGCGGAGATCGAGCGCCAGGCGGAGATCCTGGACGGGGGCGGCACGGTGGTGCAGTGCACCCTGGCCTACGACCCGGACACCCACCGCATCAGCGTCCTGCGCGTGAAGGAGAACGCCAGCGACTACCGCTACTTCCCGGATCCCGATCTGATCCCCGTCGCCATCGACGAGGCCCAGATCGAGCGGGTGCGGGCTTCCCTGCCCGAGCTGCCCGACGTGAGGCGGGAGCGCTTCCGAGAGGCGTACAAGCTCTCGGACTACGAGGCGGGGCTGCTGACCGAGAGCCGCGCACTGGCAGACTTCTTCGAGGCGGCGGCCGAGGCCCACGACGGAACCGCCAAGACGGTTGCCAACTGGGTGCTGCGGGACCTGCTCCAGGTGCTGAAGGACCGCGACATCGAGATCGGGGGCCTGGCCCTGCGTCCCGAGACCCTGGCCGCGCTGCTGGGACTGGTGGACCGGGGCAGGCTCACCGCGGCGAGCGCTCGGAAGCTCTTCCCCGAGATCGCGGGGAGCGACGCCGACCCGGAGGCGCTGATGCGCGAGCAGGGCCTCGAGGCGGTGCGGGACACCGGCCTCATCGAGGGCGCCGTGGACGAGGCGCTGGCCGCGAATCCCCAGGCCATCGAGAAGTTTCGGAGCGGCGACGCCAAGGTGGTGAACTTCCTGATGGGCCAGGTGATGAAGCGGATGGGCGGCAAGGCCGATCCCAACGCGGTGCGGGCGCTCCTGGCCCGCAAGCTCGAGGGCTGACGCCGATCTTGCGCGGCACCCGGATTGTCGGCATTGCACTCGGGTGTGTCCTCGCGCTGGTGCTGGCCGCCGCCGCGCTCGGCACCCTGGCCGTCGAGGGCGAGGCACTGCGCGGGTGGGTGCGCGCCGAGGCGGTGCGGCGGATCGGCCGGGAGGCCGGCTACGAGTCCCTCGCCATCGGCTTCTTCCCGCTGCGCGCCGAGCTGACCGGCGCCTTCCTGGCCGGCTCGGGCCCCGGCTCGGGTGAAGGGGATCCGCCCCTTCTGGAGGCGGACCGGGCCACCCTGCCCGTCGATCTTCGGGCGCTGCTCGCCGGCCGGCCGGACTTCGGCGTCCTCGAGCTCCCCGAGGCCACCCTGCGCCCGTTCGCCGACCTGCGCCTGGACCTTCGCGACCTGCGGGTGGCCATCCGCCGCGTGCGCGTCGACGGGGGGGACACGCTGCGCCTCGACGCGAGCGCGGCGATCCAGCCCTCGGGCTCGCTCGCACTGCGCGGGAATCTCGCGCCCGACGGTACGCTCGAGCTCGAGCTCGACGCGTTCGACCTGGCAATGCTCGGCGACGCCTTCCGGTCCGTGGAGAAGCTCGCCGGTGCGGCGACCGGCCGGGTCGTGTTCTCGGGCTCGGGAGGCGGGGAGATCCGCGCCGAGCTCCAGGTGCCGGACATGGTGCTGCGCATCGACGACCTGTTCGTCTCGGGTCCCGTCCAGATGGAGCTCACCCTGCCCGCCCTGTCGCCCGGGCGCTTGCGCATCGACGCCACCCGCGCGCTGCTCGAGACCCGAGGCCCGGTCCGCTACCGGAAGGAGGCGGGCAGCCCCGGCGAAGTGACCGGCCGCGTCGTGCGCAGGCCGGACGGAAGCCTCGATCTCATCGAAGCCCGCCTCTCGATCTCGAGTCGCTAGCATCCACGGATGGGCGAGTGGTTCACGGTTCGCAGGTCCGACGAGGGCGTCCAGCTCCTCGACCAGCGCAGACTGCCCGAGGAGGAGGTGTACCTGACCCTCGGCAGCGTCGAGGAGATCGCCCAGGCGATCGAGGACCTGGTGGTGCGCGGCGCGCCGGCCATCGGCTGCACCGCGGCCCTGGGTCTGGCGCGCGCCGCGGAGCTGAGCGCCGCCACCGACGTTCCGGCCCTGGTCCGCGACCTCGAGCCCGCGTTCGAGCGGCTGGCCCGCACGCGACCCACCGCGGTCAATCTGTTCTGGGCGCTGGGGCGCATGCGCGAGGTGCTCGAGAGCGAGGCCTCGGCCTCCGGGGCCAACGTCGAGGCGCTGCGCACCCGCCTCCGGGACGAGGCGGAGCGCATCCTCGCCGAGGACTTCGCGAGCTGCCGCGCCATCGGCGGCGCCGGGCTCGAGCTGGTTCCCGACGGCGCGCGCATCCTCACCCACTGCAACGCGGGCGCCCTGGCGACCGCCGGCTACGGCACCGCCCTGGGCATCGTGCGCGCCGCGGCGGAGGCCGGCCGCCAGATCCAGGTGCTCGCGGACGAGACGCGCCCCTTCCTGCAGGGGGCCCGGCTCACGGCCTGGGAGCTCTCCCGCGACGATATCCCCGTCACCGTGATCACCGACAACATGGCCGGCCACCTGATGCAGCGAGGCGACGTGGATCTGGTGATCGTCGGGGCGGACCGGATCGCCGCCAACGGCGACGTGGCCAACAAGATCGGCACCTACACCGTTGCCGTGCTCGCCCGCGAGCACGACATCCCCTTCTACGTGGCGGCGCCCCTCACCACGATCGACCTGGCCACCCCGAGTGGGGACCAGATCCCCATCGAGGAGCGGGGGCGGGAGGAGGTGGCCGAGTTCGGCGCCCGGCCCGTGGTGCCGGCCGGCGTCCCGGTGCGCCATCCCGCCTTCGACGTGACGCCCGCCCGGCTGGTGACGGCCATCGTCACCGAAAAGGGCGTGGTGCGCCCTCCCTACAGCGAGACGCTGCGCGCTCTGTACAGAGAGACGCCGCGCGCTGTGCGCACAGCGGAATCGTGACGCCCCTCACGAACCCGCCACCGCGGGGGTCCGACAGGCGAGTCCAGGCGTCAAGTCAACAACCCGTGGGCCGATACCTACAGTCGAGGGATCGCTTTCATGGCCTCGACGATTCTCTGTGTCGACGATGATCGACACCTGTGCCGGATCCTGGAGAAGGCCCTGAGCGGAGCGGGATACCGGGTCGTCACCGCCCATGACGGCGACGACGCCCTGCGCCTGATGGGCGATGCCTCTCCGGACCTGGCCATCCTGGACGTCCTCCTGCCCAGGCGCGACGGCTTCGAAGTGCTGGCGAAGTGGCGCGAGATGGAGCCGCCCCACGGCGATCTCCCCGTGCTGCTCACCACCGGCGGCCGGGTGACGCCCCAGTACCAGCGCCGGGCCGACTCCCTGGGCGCCGCAGCGCTGCTGGCCAAGCCGGTGCCGCTCCAGGAGCTGCTCGAGCAGGTGAAGCGCCACCTGAAGCCCGGCCCGCCTGCCGCGCGGGGCCGCCGCAAGGCCCCCCGGACCGTGGTGCGGCCCAAGAGGTCGGCCGGGAAGTCTCTCTCCGGGACCTTCCGGGAGCTGGCCTTCTCGCACCTCCTTCACCAGCTGCACGGACTGCGCGCCACGGGCGTCCTGCTCCTGGACAGCGGCAAGCGCCGCAAGGCCGTGCAGATGCGCGACGGCTATCCGGTGGCGGTGAAGTCCAACCTGGTGAACGAGTGCCTGGGCAACCTGCTGATGCGGCGCGGCGTCCTGACCGCCGGCGAGCTCGAGGAATCACTGCGCCGGTTGAAGAAAGGCGAAGGTCTGCAGGGGCAGATCCTGGTGGCGATGGAGCTCGTCACCGAGGAGTGGATCGCGAGTGCGCTGCGGGAGCAGGCGGAGGAGAAGCTCTTCGAGATCTTCTCGTGGAGGCGCGGGCGCTTCCGCTTCGAGATCGGCAGTCGCCTCAAGCGCGGCAACGAGCTGGCCCTCGACGACAGCCCCGCGAACCTGATCCTGCGCGGGATCCGGGGACACGTTCCTCTCGACCGGGTGGACCATTACCTGCGCGATCGCGCCGAGCGCTTCGTCACCCGGGGCGAGAGTCCCTTCTACCGCTTCCAGGAGATCGACCTCGCTCCCGGCGAGGCCGCGGTGCTGGGCGAGCTCGACGGGACTCGCCAGCTGGGCGAGTTCCTCGACGCCGACGAGGGCGTGCGCCGCGCGCTCTACGGCCTGCTCGCCACCGAGATGCTCGACCTGCGCCGGGACGAGACGCCGCCCCTTGTGACCAACGCTGTCGCCGCGACCGAGCTCCGCGACGAGTCATCGCTGGCGTCCGAAGCGCCGTCGCCGCCGGACCCGGAGCGGGACAGGGCCCTGCGCGCCGAGCTGGCGGCGACGGCGGCGAAGCTGCGCGGCCAGTCCTACTACGAGATGCTGGGCGTGGGTCGCGCGGTGGACGCAGAGGCGGTCGACCGCGCCTACGAGGCGCTGGCCCGGCGCTCCCACCCCGACCGCTACAGCGCGGCGAGTAGCGCCGTGCGGCAGCTGGCGGACGAGGTGCATCAGCTCGTCTCCCGGGCCCACGAGACCTTGACGGACCCGAAGCGCAGGAGGGAGTACGAGCTCGAGCGCCGCAAGGGCGAGCGCAAGGCCGCGGAGCGGCGGCAGGGTCAGCGCGCCCTCGACGCGGAGATCGAGTTCCAGAAGGGCGAGGCGCTGCTCCGGGGTCGCGACTACGAGCGCGCACTCGCCCACTTCGGCACGGCGCTCTCCAAGTATCCCGAGGAGGGCGAGTACTACGCCCACTACGGCTGGTGTCTGCACCTGTGCCACCCCGACGACGTGGGCATCATCCAGGAGGCCATCGAGCACGTGAGGCGGGGGGTCAAGCTGGCACGGGATCGCGAGAAGCCCTACCTCTACCTCGGCCGCCTCTACAAGGCCGTGGGGAAGGGAGCGGTCGCCGAGAGGATGTTCACGCGCGCCGTCCAGATCCGCCCCGAGTGCGTCGAGGCCCTTCGCGAACTTCGTCTCATCAACCTGCGCCGCAACAAGGGCGGGCTGGGGCTCGTGCGAAGGATCTTTCGGAGGTAGGACAAGCCGATGTCCGACGCAGCGGGAGGGGTCAGCGGCGACAAGATCTGGCTGGACGGCGGGTTCGTCGACTGGGACGACGCCAACGTCCACATCCTGACCCACACGCTCCACTACGGGCTCGGCGTCTTCGAGGGCATCCGCTGCTACCGCACCGACGACGGTCGCTCCGCGGTGTTTCGTCTACCCGAGCACGTGAAGCGCCTGTACGACTCGGCGCACATCAACCTGCTCGAGATTCCGTTCCCGCGCGATCGCGTGCAGAATGCGGTGCTCGAGACCCTGCGCGCCAACCGACTGGAGGAGGGGTACATCCGCCCCCTGGTATTCATCGGCGACGGCGCCATGGGGCTCCATCCCGGAGACAACCCGATCCGCGTGGCCGTGATCGCATGGCCCTGGGGCAAGTACCTCGGCGAAGAGGGAATGGAGCGCGGCATTCGCGCCAAGGTGTCGACCTTCGCCCGGCACTTCGTCAACGCCAAGATGACCAAGGGCAAGACCTGCGGCGACTATGTGAACTCGATCCTCGCCAAACGCGAGGCCCTGCTCGACGGCTACGACGAGGCGATCCTGCTCGACACCCAGGGACTGGTGTCGGAGGCGTCGGGCGAGAACGTCTTCCTGGTGAAGGGCGGGGTGATCCATACGCCGCCCCTGACCACGGTTCTCGACGGCATCACCCGGGACACTGCGATCGAGCTCGCCCGGGACAAGGGAATCGACGTGGTCGAGCGGTCGATCACGCGAGACGAGCTCTACATCGCCGACGAGATCTTCCTGACCGGCACCGCGGCGGAGGTGACTCCGATCCGCGAGGTCGACCACCGACAGATCGGCGAGGGGAGTCGCGGCCCGATCACCCACACCCTGCAGACCGCCTTCTTCGACGTGGTCTCCGGCCGCGACGCCAAGTACGAGCGCTGGCTGACCACCGTCTAGGCCACAAGCCAGCCGCGGGCCGGCCTCTAGTGGAGACCCGCGCGGCGGTAGCGACCGTCCTCGAAGCGCTCGAAGAACTCGTCCACCAGGGGGTGGTGGATGGGCGCGTCGCTGGGGTCGGGCTCCAGGTTGCGCTCGGCCACGTAGGTGGTGTGGACGGCGTCGTGGGGCAGGACGTGATACCAGGGCTGGTCGCGCGGAGGGCGGGAGCGGGCGACCTCCGCGTACCACTCGTCGCTACCCCGGAAGGTGGCGTCCACGTCCACCACCACGCCCCGGTACTCGAAGAGCCGGTGCTGGACGAGCTGTCCCACCGCGAATCGGGCGTGTTCCTCGCTCACGGCGGCCCAGGGTACGCCAGGACCGCCTCAGAGGCCCTTGAAATCGTATTACATTGTGTCACAATAAATCACATGGCGACACAAGACGACTCTCGAGAGACCGAAGAACCCACCCACGACCGCGACTCCCGCGACGACCCCGATGAGCTGTCGGCCGAGGAGCGCCGAGAGCGCCGGAATCGGCACCGCGAGGCACGACAGGCCCTCCGGGAGGAACGGCACCGCTTGCGCGAGGAGCGGCGCAGCCGACGCCACGGGGGTGGGCACCACGGGCGCAAGGAGCGGGTTCTGCACACCCGGGTCTCGGAGGAGCTGTCCGACGACATCCGGCGCCTGGCTCAAGACCTGCGCGTGCCCGCCTCGAACCTCGTGCGCAACGTGCTCGAGGAGGTCTTCTCCGTGGTGGAGGAGGTCTCGGGGGACGTGGGGGAGCTCCTCGAGGATGTGGTCGTGGAGGCGGAAGAGGCGCGCGACCGGATCGCCCGGCGCATGTCGGCGCGCCGGCAGCGGGTGCGCCACCGTCGCCAGCGCCAGCGCCAGCGCGATGGGGAGCACGATCGCCCCGGCACGAGCGACGACGAGATCAAGACCGAGCTGCGCCGGGACGAGGCCGACGAAGCGGCACGCGAGCCCGCGGCGGACCCCGCCCCGCCCCGCTTCGACGACGTGCTGGGCTGGCAGCCCCTGGTGCTGAACCGCGAGCGGACCTGCGCCCGCTGCAGGACCGGCATCCCGCGCGGAGAGCGCGCGTTCATCGGTCTCACCGAGGGTGGAACCTCCCGGACGACGCTCTGCCGGGAGTGCACGACGGATCTGTGAACCGGGCCCGGTCGCGGGCGCTGCGGGGAACGTTATCTTCGCGGCGATGGCGGACATCGCGCTCTTGTTTCGCAGATACATGAGCCTCGAGAGCAGGCGCAAGTCGAGCTCGCTCAGCGTCGTGGAGGTCGAGGAGTGGAGCGAGCTCAAGGAGATCCTGAACAGCCACTTCCAGCCCGGTGTGTCGAAGGAGTACGCCGCGCAGCGCGACTCGATTCGCGTCCCGACCCACCTCAACGTGAGCTTCGAGTCCTACGGCGAGATCCGCGAGGTGTTGATGACGAACCTCTCGCGCGGCGGCATCTTCGTCGCGTCCGACCGGCCGCTCCCCATCGGCACCAAGGTGCGAGTGAAGATCCGCGTCGAGGAGTCGGGCAACGTGATCAACGTCCCGGGCGAGGTGGTCTCCCAGAATATCGGCGCCGACCTGGTCACCGAGGAGCGCGGCATGGGCCTGCGCTTCGTCGGACTGAACGCGTCCCAGAAGAAGGTGGTGGATGCCCTCTATCAAAAGGCCCTCCAGGGGGCGTTCGAGCTCGGCGACTAGTGCGCCCCCAGCCGTGACCTCCATCCACGACCTCGCCACTCCCGCCCTGCTCGTCGACTCGGGCG
>JAPUKG010000466.1 GCA_027295775.1 Pseudomonadota bacterium | reverse complement strand
AAGGAGGTGGGGATTGCTGCCACGGTGCCCTCGGAGACCCTGTGCCCACCGAGCCGCGACAATTGCGCATCGAGTACGCCACGGAGGAGGCCTTTCGGGAGGAGTACGCGAGCAACATTGCGAACGGTGGGATCTTCGTCTCGACCAAGACGCCTTTTTGTGTAAGAGATCCGGTGCGAGTGGAAATCACGCTCGGCTATTGCGGCGAGAGCATCGCTCTGGACGGTGAGGTCGTGCACTGTGTGCCGCTGGAGCTCGCGGAGACCGGAGCGACACCCGGCGTCGCAGTCCAGTTCCGGATGCCGGCCAGCGAGATTCGGGAGCGTCTCGAGCCCCTGGCCGGGCCCCTCGCGGAGACCAACGAGCGGATCGCCCAGAGTGGCCGGCGCCGCGCACCGCGGGCGGCGGCCCGGGTCATGGCGACGGTCAAGACGGGGGAGAGGGAAGTCGAGGTGCGGACCCGGAACCTGAGCAGCACGGGCGTGCTGGTCTCGGTCGACGGCGACGCCATTCCCGTCGGTCAGGTGGTCAAGCTCTCGATCGCGAACCCGACCTCCGGAGAGGAGATGGAGATCGAGGGGCGCGTGATGCGGCATCTCGAGACCGAAGAGGGCGAGGTCGCCGCCGTGGGCATCCAGTTCCAGGCGCCCGAGGCGCGCCAGGCAGAGGTCAACCGCTTCGTGAGCGACGTCAAGGCCGCGGAGCACAGCCGCAGTCTGGGGGGGATCAGCGGGGCGATCTCGGAGATCGGCATCGAGAATCTGCTGCAGATGTTCGGCACGTGCGCGACCCAGGGGACGCTGATCGTGAACAACGGCCCCTCCGAGGGATTCATCGCGTTCGAGCAGGGTCAGCTGAGGAAGGCGCAGGTGGGCCGTGACTGCGGGATCCCGGCCCTGGCGGTGATGCTGAGCTGGAAGGAGGGCAGCTTCGAGTTCCAGGCCCGGGTCGACGTGACCGAGTTCGCCGAGGCGCCGCTGCCTCTCGAAGGCGCGATCCTCGACGCCATGCGCCAGGCCGACGGAGGCAGCCGGGTGGACGACGGCGCTGCCGCCGAGGACGCGGATGCCGACCCGGTCGCCCTCGAGCTCGACGCCTTGGAAGAGGAGCTCATCGAGGTGGACGACGACCTGCTTGCCCACGACCTCCTGTCCGACGAGCCCACGACCACGGAGGTGCTCTTCGACCTTCCGGAGACCTTCCCCGCGGAGGCCTGCCTCGGGATCGAGACGGACGCCGGCGAGTCCGTCCGTCACGAGCTCAACAAGACCGAGCAGGCGGTGCTCGACCTGGCTCAGGTGGGGATGAGCGTGGGCAAGGTCCTCGAGGTGATTCCCGAGCCGCCGGAGGCGCTCCAGGCGGTCATCCGAAGCCTGGTCGAGCGGGGTCTCCTGGCCGTCGACTAGTGCCTTCTGCGGTATCGTCCGCGCGCGGGGGAGAATGCGCGCAATCGGCGGAGTCGGGAGGAATCCGCAGTGAGCGGCGGGCGCCTGCAGGGGCGCACCGCGTTCGTCACCGGCGCCGGCGGGGGCATCGGCCGGGAGTCGGCGCTGCTCTTTGCGGACGAGGGCGCTGCGGTCGCGGTGTGCGACCTGCGCGAAGACGAGGGCCGCGAGACCGTCTCGGCCATCGAGGCGCGGGGAGGGCGCGCGCTCTTCGTCCAGGCGGACGTCTCCCAGGGTCGCTCGCTGTCGGCCGCCCTCGATGCCGCGGTCGAGTGGTCCGGCGCCCTCCACGTGCTGTTCAACAACGCGGGGATCTTTCCGGCGGACGACGGCTCGCCCGTCGACACCCCCGAGGCGGTCTGGGACCAGGTGATGGACGTCAACCTGAAGGGCGTCTTCCTGGGCTGCAAGTACGGGATCCCCAAGCTCCTCGCCGCCGGCGGGGGCTCGATCATCAACATGGCCTCCTTCGTCGCGGTGGTGGGCGCCGCCACCTCCCAGATCGCCTACACGGCCAGCAAGGGCGGCGTCCTGGCCATGACCCGGGAGATCGCCGTCGAGTTCGCGCGCGCGGGCATCCGGGCCAACGCCCTCTGTCCGGGTCCCGTGAACACACCGCTCC
The DNA here is from genome assembly GCA_027295775.1 of Pseudomonadota bacterium. GTDB lineage: Bacteria > Myxococcota_A > UBA9160 > UBA9160 > UBA4427 > JAPUKG01. The sequence goes on along the minus strand of JAPUKG010000466.1, from coordinate 14,361 downwards.
TCCAGCCGCTCCTGGCCGACCCCGAAGCCCGGGCGCGGCGCTTCGTGCACATCCCCATGGGCCGCCTGGCGGAGGTGGGCGAAGTGGCCCGAGCGGCCCTCTTCCTGGCCTCCGAGGACTCTTCCTACGTGAACGGGGCCACGTTCCTGGTGGACGGCGGAATCTCGGCCGCCTACGTGACCCCCGAGTGAGCCAGACCCTTGCTCCAGCTCGCTGACGTCGTCGATGTGCTCCTGGTGGGGCTCCTGCTCTGGCTCGCCATCGTGTGGCTGCGCCGGAGCCGCGCGCGCTTCGCGCTGATCGGCGTGGCCATTGTCGGGCTGATCTACCTGCTCGCGCGCCGCCTCGATCTAGAGCTGACGGCGTGGATCCTCCAGGGCTTCTTCGCGGCCTTCGTGATCTTCATGGTGGTCGTCTTCCAGGAGGACCTGCGCCGTCTGTTCGAGCAGATCGCCATTCGGGGACTGCGCCGGCGGGCGCCCATTCCGCCCAGTCCGACCGTCGATACGATCGTCCGTGCCGTGGCCCAGATGGCGTCGACCCGGACGGGCGCGCTCCTGGTCATTCCCGGGCGCGAGCCCCTGGACCGCTTCCTCGAGGGGGGCGTGTCCCTCGACGCCTGGGTGAGCGAGCCGCTCCTGCTGTCGCTGTTCGATTCGAGCACGCCCGGCCACGACGGAGCGGTGATCTTCTCCAACAACCGGGCGACTCGCTTCGGCGTGCACCTGCCGCTGTCGGCGGACCTCGAGCAGATCGGGCCCGGCGGGACGCGTCACGCGGCGGCGCTCGGCCTGGCCGAGCGGAGCGACGCCTTCTGCATCGCGGTGTCCGAAGAGCGCGGGTCGCTGTCCGTGGCCTGCGACGGTGCGCTCCGTGCGCTCGACAGCGCCGAGGACCTGGCGGCGGAGCTGCGTCGCTTCCTGGACCGCAACCTGCCGGCCCCGACCGAGGCGGGTCGCTGGGCGGCGATCCGCCGCCACCTGCCCGAGGGCGGCATCGCGCTTGCGGTGTCGGTGGCACTCTGGCTCCTGCTGGTTCCCGGTGGAAGCACGGTGCAGGTGCAGCGCGAGGCGGAGGTCGTGGTCGACAACCTGCCCGCGGGTTACGAGCTGCTGGACGTCGATCCGCGGCAGGTCGAGGTTACGCTCTCCGGGGAGCGCCGAGAGATCGTGTTCGGCGACCTGGACGATCTCGAGGTCCACATCGACGCACTGCTGGTCGAGCTCGGCCGGCGCACCTTCGTGCTGACACCGGACCAGGTCCACCACCCCGAGAAGCTCCGGGTGACCTCCCTCTCTCCCAAGCAGGTCAAGCTCTCGGTCCGTCGCCAGAGCGGCGGCTGATCAGAGCCCGAGCCCCGCGGCCTGAAGCCGCTCCTCGAGGAGCGGAATGCGGTCGTGGCCCCAGAAGAGCTCGTCTCGGAACACGAAGATGGGGACGCCGAAGATGTGGTCCGCGTGGGCCTCCTCCATGCCCGCCTCGAAGCGCTGGGGCCCGGGGCCGGCCAGGAAGGCGCGGTAGTCGTCCGCGGAATCGCCGAGCTCCAGCACGACGGCAGCGACCTCGTCCGGCCGGTCGATCTCGAGCTCGTGCTGGAAGAAGCGGGAGTAGACGAGGGGCGTGTAGCGCTCGAAGAAGCCCCGGTCCTGGGCGAACAGGGCGCCCACCAGGGCAGCCGTCGAGTCGTAGACCTTCCTCGGACCGCGGATCGGGAAGCCGCCGCGCCGATTGGCCCAGCGGCGCGCGTCCATGTAGGAGTAGCGGACCTTCCACTCGGAGTAGAGGCTGCGCTCGCCCGCGCCCTTGATGCGCAGCTGGAACGGGATCCAGCGCACGGCCGCCCGGTAGCGCCGCGCCAGGTCGAGGGCGGGCTGCATGGCCAGGTAGGCGAAGGGGCTCTTGTAGTCGAAGTAGAGCTTGATCTCCTCGCTGTCACCCAAGGGGCCGGGCCTCCTTCCACCCGTCGGGCGGCCATGATAGCGTCGAGGTCGAGGAGACCCGCACCGTGAGCTACATCGAGGGGCGAACCGTCCACGACGCCGACGCCCACGTCGTCGAGACCCCGGACTGGGTGCACGAGTACGCCGACCCGGCGATCCGGGAGCGCATTCCCCCGCTCTATCTGGCCAGTGTGAAGCCCGGGGAGCACACCCTGATCGAGAAGATGCGCATCCAGCACGCCGACCCCGAGTACCGGGCCCGGGACGAAGAAGAGATCCTGCTGCGCAAGAACTGGAGCGCGACCGGCTCATTCATCCGCGAGGATCGGCCGCGCGCTCTCGACCTGCTCGGAGTGCAGAGTCAGCTCGTCTTCAACACGTTCATGAACGGCTACCTGAACCGGCTCGAGCACGAGCCCGATCTCGACTTCGCCTACGGAGTAGCGCGCGCCCACAACCGAGCCATGCTCGAGTTCTGCTCCGTGGACCGCCGCCTGCTTCCGACGGGCTACGTGCCGCTCGCCGACTTCGAGCGGGCGCGGGAGATGGCGGAGTGGAACCTGGACTCCGGCTGCAAGGCGCTCCTGGTTCCGTCGCAGTGTCCCGGGAAGCACTCGCCCAGCCACGTGGGACTCTTCCCGGTCTGGGAGCGGGCCCAAGAGGCCGGTGTTCCGGTGGTGTTCCACGTGGGCGGCGGGGGCGAGCTCCTCTCGCCCGCGTACTTCGAGAACGGGATGGCGCCGGTGCCCGACTTCCACGGCGGCGCCGAGAACTTCCGCTCGGTGGACTACATGGCCATCCCGTTCCCCCCCATGCAGACCCTCTCCACCCTGATCTTCGACGGCATCCTCGACCGCTTCCCCCGGCTCATGATCGGGGTGATCGAGCAGGGCGCCTCCTGGGTGCCGGGCTGGATGCGCCAGCTCGACTCGGCCCACGACGCCTTCCGCAAGAACGAGGAGCGGCTGCAGAAGCTCTCGCTTCGCGCCAGCGAGTACGTTCGCCGGCAGGTACGGGTCACGCCGTACCCCGCCGAGGATGTGGGCTGGATCGCCCAGCAGGCCGGCGACGAGGTGTGCCTGTTCTCGACCGACTACCCCCATGTGGAGGGCGGGCGGAACCCGGTGAAGCGCTTCGAGGCCTCCATGAAGAACCTCTCGGACGCACAGCGCCAGCGCTTCTACTGCGACAACTTCGTCGAGCTGATGGGATCGGCGCTCGACTAGCGTGTCCTGAACATGTCCGACCTCGGTCTCACACACGTGGCCCTGCCTTCGAGCAACCTCGAGCGCAGCATCGAGTTCTACGCGCGCTACGCGCGCATGGAGGTCGTGCACCGGCGCGAGGGCGCGGTCTGGCTGAGCGACAAGACGCGCCCGTTCGTGATCGTGCTGCTGGCGGCGTCGGAGGTGTCCAATCCCCTGGTGCCCTTCGCACACCTGGGCGTGGGGTGCGAGAGCCGCGAGGAGGTCGAGCGGCTGTCGAGCCTGGCCGAGAGCGAGGGCTGTCTCGTTGGCGGCCCCAACGACTACGGTCCGCCGGTGGGCTACTGGTCCTTCATCCGCGACCCCGACGGTCACACCCTGGAGGTGTCCTTCGGCCAAGAGGTGGGCCTGACGGTGGAGCGGGCCGGCAAGGAGAGCGACTCCTGACACGGGTCCCCCGCGATCCCCGGGCGCTGGCTCGCGAGCGCCAGCGCTGGCGCCACGCCGTGCGCGTCCGTCCCGCGAACATCCCCCGCCCTGGACCCGGCCAGGAGTCGGTCTGGGACTACCCGCGACCGCCGCGGGTGGAGGCGGTCGCCCGCACGATCCGGGTCGAGTTCGCGGAGGAGGTAGTGGCCGAGAGCGGGCGGGCGCTCCGCGTGGTCGAGACCGCCAGTCCTCCCGTCTACTACATCCCGCCCGACGACGTGCGCCGCGACCTTCTGGTCCCGGAGGTGCACGAGACCTTCTGCGAGTGGAAGGGGATCGCCCGCTACTGGTCGCTCCGGGTTGACGGGCGCACCGCGAAGGGCGCGGCCTGGAGCTACCCCGATCCGGATCCCGAATTCGCGTCGATCCGCGACCACATCGCCTTCCACCCCGGCCGCGTCGACGCCTGCACGGTGGGCGACGACCGGGTGATCCCGCAGCCCGGCGAGTACTACGGCGGCTGGATCACACCGGAGCTGGTCGGCCCGTTCAAGGGCGAGCCCGGCAGTGAGGGCTGGTAGCTGGCTAGAGCTGTGCCAGCACCGCCTCGGCGCTCGAGACCTCGAAGGCCATCGGCTTCTCGACGTAGAGGCCCTTGAGCACGCCGTCCTCGACGATTGCCGCGTAGCGCTGGGAGCGCACGCCCATGCCAAAGTTGGAGGCGTCGAAGTCGAGTCCCAGCGCCCTCGTCAGCTCGCCGCTGCCGTCGGCGATGAGCGTCACCTTGCCCTCGCTGCCCTGGTCCTTTGCCCACGCGGCCATGACGAAGGCGTCGTTGACCGACAGGCAGATGACGTCGTCCACGCCCTTGGCCTTGATGGCCTCGGCGTTCTGCACGAAGCCCGGCAGGTGCTTGGCCGAGCAGGTGGGGGTAAAGGCGCCGGGCAGGGCGAAGAGCACGACCTTCTTGCCCGAGAAGAGCTCGGCCGTGGTGACGTCCTTCATGTCGGTGGTCTTGAGCGTGACGTCGGGGATCTTCTCGCCGACTTGGATGGTCATGGGGGATCTCCTTGCCTCGCCGTGGGTGGGTTCGCGAAGCCCGCGCAAGCTAGCGCACGGGGGGGTGCGGGTCGAAAGCCGGGCTGGCGGGAGACGTCTTTCCGCGCGCCCAGTCGAGCATGTGATAGAGCTCGACCCCGTCGAAGGGGAAGAGCGGGTAGCGGGTCTCGGCGTAGGGCTCCGCCTTTCCCAACCGTCCGACCAGGTCGCGCCGCTCGGGCAGGTTGAGCTCGTCCTCGAAGGGCTTGGTGATCCGCCCAGCCACCACGAGCTGACCCGACTCGAGCAGCTCGTCGAAGTCGATCGACTGGAGGAGTGACGCCATCAATCCGGGCTCGAAGGCACCCCGCGACCGCCAGTTGGAGGAGGCCAGCGCCTTCACGACCAGCCCGATCCGCTCCTCCTCCGCGTCCGCACGGCGCGCCTCCCGGAGGGCGGCGAGGGACCGGAAGGAGCGGCTCACGAAGGGATGGACCTTTCGCCCGAACCGCGATCCCCGGGCCAGCATGCGGGTCTTGAAGGAGCTCGAGCGCTGGTCCTCGCGGTAGCGGCGAAGCGCCGTCGGGTCGACACCGGCGTTGGCCGCCATGTGCGTCCAGTAGCGGGTCTCGTCCACGTGGAGCAGCCGGCGGATCGCCTCGGCATACAGGTGGACGCTGCCGTAGGCCAGCAGCCGGGTCCAGCTGCCGCTCGGCTCGGCGCTCACCTCCCAGTCCTGGGCGCGGAAGCCGGGCGCCATCAGGTCGCGGCCCGCACCCAGCCCGTTCAGGAACTCGTAATAGCGATCGAACTCGTCGTTGTGCGCGTTGCGGTCGTCGACCGCGAAGTCGACCACCGCGATGGGACCCTCGTGGCCGGGCGGATTCAGAAAGCCCCGCACCGCGAACTCCAGCGTCTCCCCGTTGTCGAGGAAGGTCCAGCGGAAGCGCCTGCGCCGCTCGGTGTGAACCTCGCGCCGGGGCGGGCCCCGGAGGTCGTCGGCGATCGTGAACCGGTCCTGGCGGGCGCGGTTGCGCCACAGCGCGAAGAACAGGTTCCAGCGTCCATCTCGGGAGCGGAACTCCGAACTCAGCTTCCGGGTGGGGCCGGACTGGATGCGAGCGACGTCCCCCACGTCGCCGCGCCGAACGACGTCGTCGAAGATCGGCACGCCGTTGTCGCCCAGCAGGTCGAGGCGCGCCGGGTCGAGGACGCGGAGCTCGCCCTTGACGGCGCCGACGGTGTTGCGCTCGGTGCCCACCTGGATCTCCACCACCGAGGCCTTCAAGTAGCCGCGAAGCTCGGACTCCAGGTACCGGGGGTTGTCCAGCCACAGCAGCGGAGTCTCGTCGCGGCGGTCCAGGACGCTGCGCTCGCTCACGACCCAGCTCGAGGCGGCGTCGATGCCGACTGGATTGAACAGCCCGGCATCGTCGGTTCGCAGGCGGCCGCCCTGCTTGTAGCCCTTCTCCCGGAAGAGCACGTACTTCTCCGGGAGCTTCCCCCGCCAGACCTCGTACGGGAGCAGCAGGGGCAGCACGCGGTTGCGCCCATCGACCGCTGCCTTGTGGGTCGCCTCGGGGTACGCCAGCGTGGTGGTCGTGTAGAGCGTGGCCTCGACGTGGCCGATGTAGCCGAAGCGGGGTCGGAAGCCGACGGTCATGGTGTCCTCGACGATGTACTGGTCGAAGGCGCCCTCGGGCTCGGGGTTCAGGTGGACGTTGCGCGCCACGTTGAAGAGGACGTCGGGGCTGAAGGCGAAGTTGCCCGAGATCTCGACATTGGGCGGGATGATCGCGTCCACCGCGCCTACGCCGGTCTGGAACAGCTGCTTCGTCATGGTCCACAGGAAGGACGCGGCGGGTCCGAGGACGTCTCTCCAGTGCTTGCCGTACTCGATGGACGACTCCTCGAAGCGCGTCTGCACGAGCTCCCCGTCGACTACCGTGCCGTCCGCCGTCGTGATGTGCCGGTCCACCGGGAGCAGCGGCAGCTCGTCCTCCAGGGTGAAGACCTGCACGAGCTGGTTTCGGCGGTGGATGAGCTTCTCCACGTAGAGGGGGCCGATCCCGCCCGGGTAGTGGCCCAGGGCCACCGCCTCCTCGATCTGCGCGCGGGTCAGCTGGGCGATCTGGCGCGTCATCCACTTCGCGTCCGCGTAGGTGGGCACCTTCTCGAGCCCCGCCTGCTGGAGATTCACGTAGTTGAGCTCGATGCGGCCGCGCATCCGGCCCAGCAGCCGCTCGAGGGCGCTCGTCTCGACCAGGTCCCAGGGAAATGCGTTCGGCCGTTCCGGGAGCACGTATCCCATGGAGTGGCCGATGTCCTGCTGGGTGAAGTACACGCGCTGCTCGCCGTTCTCGTCGGGGCGCAGTGAGATCTTGTTGTTCTCCTCGTCCTTCATGTCGGCGTTGGCGATCCAGGCGTTGAAGATGCCGAGCCCGCGGGCCTCGCGTGCCTCGGCGGCCATCCCCCAGCTCCAGGGGAAGAAGGCGATCCGGGTGATTCCCCTGGGTTTCACCTCGGCGTTGCCCTCGCTGAAGACGACGTACTCGCCGTCCTCGTCCTCGCCCCGCTCGATGATCACGCTCTCGAGGGGGATGTAGGTGTGGACCCGCTGGCGGTCGAAGTAGCCGATCCAGTCGGCGGCCAGGTCCTCGTAGGAGTGGTCGCCCAGGTTGATGCGCAGCCGCCTGATGTGGACCGAGACGTCGACGTTGTAGCCGAGCGCCGCCATCAGCGCGTTGCCGATGGGATCGGCGTGGGTCTCCATGCCGAACTTGAGCTTGAACTTCTCGCGGCACTTCCGGCGCTTCTTGGGCTTCAACGCGCGGCACTCCGGGGTCAGGTAGTAGACGTCGAGCTTGGGCTTGCTCTGGGTCTTGTGGGCCTTGCGATACTCGAAGACGGCCCCGTCGTACGGAGGCAGGGTGTGCACGAAGCCGGCGTAGATCGGATGCCCTCCCTCCAGGTAGTTCCTGGTGATGTCCACCTTCGAGATGTCATCCTTGGCGCGCCAGAATCGGGTCTCGCGCGGGGGCTCGAGGGTCGAGAGGTCGCGCCCCTGGCGGATCAGCGCCGCGAGCTCGTCGCTGGTGTAGAACGCGCCGGTCGCGGGATTTACGAGGTTCCCGGCCTCGCGCTTCGCTCGGCGCGCCCGGCTCTTGTTGGGGATGCTCCATTCGAGCACCATGTTCACGAGGTGGATCGGCAGCTTCAGGGTCGCCAGCGGATCCGTGTAGCCGCGGGTCCCGAAGTCGATCATCAGGATCGTGCCGCCCAGGTCGTAGATCTCGCCCGGGTCGCGCGCCGAGTCGGTCTGCTCCAGGATCTCCAGGAGCTCGAGGGCGTGCTCGAGGGCGATGGTGATGTCGGCGGTGCGGGCCTCCTCCCGCGCGGCCTTGCGGCTCTTGCCCTCGTCCACGATGTCGTGACGCTCGATGTGGTCCTTCAGGAAGCGGAGCTTCCGAGCCAGGTAGTCGCGGTACACGCTCACCTTCTGGCGGGACACGACCGGCGGAGGACCGGCCTTCGCCAGGAAGGTCGTCTCGATGTCGCGCTTGAACTCGCCGCGGAAGGGAACCGACGTCCCCGCGGAGGAGACCGAGGCGCAGACACAGAGGAGCAGGCCCGGGGCGAGGAGGAGGACGAGGCGGGTCGTCACTTCTTCATGTGCCCGTGCTCGTAGAACTCCTCCACATCGAGGTCCTCGGGGCGCTGCTCCACTCCGTCGATCGTGACGCGACTCCCCACCTGTGCGGCGGCGGGTCGCTCCACGCCGACCATCCGGACGTTGCGAGCGATCAGCTCGGCGGGACCGTACTCGGGCTTCTTGATGTACGCCATCAGCGCGGTGTGCTGCACACCCGAGACGACGGAGTTCTCCAGCGTCGCCACGGAGCCGTCCTTGCTCGCAAGCGCCGTCCCGACGTCTTCGATCGTCAGGTTCCGGGCGAGCAGGCGGCTTCCCTCGCCCACGGAGATGGCCTTGTCGCGAACGTTCTCGAGTCGCACGCCGTCCATGACGACATCCGCGCCGCTGATGTCGATGGCGTCCCCGCCCACGTTTCGATAGAGGCCGCCTCGGATCTCCCCATCGGAGAAGTCCGCGTCGAAGGCGTCGGAGGGCGTGTCCTGGATCGACACGTCGTGAAAGACGAAGCGGCTGCGGATCAGGTTGAGCGCGTCCTCGCTCCGGTTGCCGCGCAGGAGCGCGCCCTCGATCTCGATCTCGGAGTCCCGGATGGTGACGCCCGCCGTCAGGTGCCAGCTTCCCTGCAGAATACCGGAGGTGTTGTGCACCTCGACCGAGCTCCAGTGATGCGGCTCATCGGAGTGGAGCACCACCACGCCCTGCCAGACTCCCGGACTGGCGCCTTCGGCGAGGCCCTCCAGGACCACCCGCTCGGTAGGGGTGCCCTCGAAGTGGAGCGGGCCCGTGGCGAGCAGCATGGCGTCCGGCGCGAAGCGCAGGGTGGTGCCCGCCGGCAGCTCGAGACCGACGCCTTCGGGCAGGACCAGCGACCCCGACACGCGGTGCACGCCCGGTGTGGCGCGCAGCAGGTTCGAGTCGGAGTCCCACACCAGATAGGGATGGCCCTCGCGAACCTCGTCGAGGCTGGCCTGGGGAATCGGGTTCGCGCGCGGCGCGGGAGCCGCGGGAATGGCGCTGAACGACACGCTGGCGCTCCCGCCGTCGTCGTTGCCCGGACCCCCGGCGATCGCCACCACGCCGCCCACCCGGAAGTCCAGCGGGGCCTCGACCGGGGCGGCGAAGTACAGGCGCACGCGCTGGGGTGTACCCCGATCGGAGATGGGCGGCAGCTCCGCTGGAAGCGAGTCGGGCGACAGCGGCTCGACCGGGATCACCAGGGCCGAGCCGACGTCGGTCAACGTCAGCCGCGTCACACGGATCGGGTGGCGCAGGTGGTTGACCAGCTCGAGGTACCCGCCGCGCTCGTCGCGTTTGTGATAGGCGCGCAGCGGAACGGGGTAGGGCGTGTCGGCGCCCGGTGCGTGGGGACCGGACTGCCCGTACGCGAGCTCCGTCAGCTCGCTCAGGGAGGCCGCGCGCTCCTCGAGCGCCGCGGGATCGAAGGCGGCGAGGTCGGGGTACTCGGGGCGCAGCGCCGCCCAGTGCCGCGCCTCTTCCTCGTCGATCCAGCCCCGCGCGCCACCGGCTGCCACCTCGGCGGCGATGCGACCCAGCTCCTGGACGAAGCGGGCGCGGAGGCCGGGATCCTCGAGCAGGACCAGGCTCCAGTCCTGGGACCGGGTAGCGAGCCCCGAGGCGAGGCGTGGCGCGCGCAGGTCGGCGGCGTAGCCGATGGGCTCGAGCCGCTGGCTGACGGGGTTGAAATAGAGCCGCACGTTGCGCCAGGACAGCATCGGCGTGGCGCGCCAGATCTCGGCCACGGCCAGGAAGCGCGCCATCAGCTCGACATCGAAGGCCGCGTCGGCGGGGAGCTCGCCCTGGAGGAAGCCGCGCAGCAAGCTGCGGGCGGTCTCGAGCTCCGCGGTCAGGCGCGGCGACTTGGAGACGTGCCCGCGGCGGAAGGGCTCGACGGACGCGCCGAACAGGCCCTCGAAGAGCTCGCGGGCGTCGGCGGCCCGGCCGTTCTGCGTGGCCTCCTCGAAGTGCAGGAGTACGCCCTCGCGCCGCTTCTGCGACTCGATGAGCTCCTTCGAGAAGAGCTCGTTGAGCGCCATGACGCCGCGGTCCTCGCTGTTGATGGTGACGCGCACGAACTCGTAGCGCGGCGCCAACACGCCCTCGCGGCGCAGGTGGCGCAGGACCAGGGGCTCGAGCTGGAAGGCGCGCGTGGCGGGTGCGTGCAGTCCGAAGCGCCGGATGCCGGCCACGTGGTCCTTGCCGTCGACCTTGATCCGGAGCGGCCACTTGCCGCCCTCGGAGGAGTCGGGGTACTCGCCCTCCAGGCGAATCTCGGCGGACAGGACGCGATCTCCGATTCGGAGCGTCGCGGGGAGGTAGTCGGTCTGGGCCGCAACCGGCACCGCGTCGCCCAGGTCCCGATCCCGCTGCTCCCACAGCCGGACCAGGTGCGGCGGCGTGACCTCGATGACGAGCTCGGTTGGGCCGGATGCCGCCGCGGTGGGCGCGCTGGACACTGCGAGAGCGAACGCGAGCGCGCAGCGCAGGGCGCGACGTCGATCCATCGCACGAACATAGTTCCTCCGGGAACGCCGTGCTCCCGGGCTACCGGATCCTGGTCACTCCCGGATCTCGGCCGCTACTGGATCTCGGTCACGACTTCGGGATTCATGATCTCCCGGCGCACGATGCGGCCCGAGCGGTAGGCGGTGCGAAGATCGACGCTGCCGTCGCCGTTCCGGTCCTCTTCGCGCAGGGTGAGGGCGCCGCTCGGGTCGAAGCGCTCGAAGAGGTCGAAGCGGCCGTTGCCCGTGGTGTCCCGGTCTTCCGATACGAGACGCCCGTCCACGTAGTGGAAAGCCCGGTCGGGCCGGCCGTCTCCGTTGCTGTCCACCTCGAGGCGCTCGAGCGGGTCGCCGCCCTCGGCGAAGATCAGGTGCAGATCCGGCACGCCCGAGCCGCGCCGGTCCTCCCAGACCTCGCGCCGCGCCCCGGCTGCATAGGCGACCCAGCGGTCGGGCCGGCCGTCCACGCCGTCCTCTTCGCGCAGGACGGGCTCGGCGCCGCCCTCGGTGAAGTAGTAGCGGGCGACGATGCCTCCGTCGGGCGCGTAGAGCACGCGGACCTCCAGGGGCTCGCCGCCCCGCTCCCGCGCCAGCCGCGGGCCCACGCCGTCCGGGTCGCCGATCTCGGCGGGGCGAAGCGCGGCCACGGTGGCGGCGCTGGGCGCCTCCCGGTCCTCGTCGAGAACCGCCAGCGTGGCGAGCAGGTCGTCCCGGCGCCGCTGCTCGTCCAGGAGCAGGCGCTCGATCTGCAGCCGCTGCTGGCTGGTGAAGTTCGGGGCGAAGCTGCCGGCCACGGCCCCCTCCGCCTCCGGGTGGCGCGCGGCCACGTGGGCGAGCTGGCTCGAGAGCTCGAGGGAGGTCTCGGCGTCCATCAGGATCGAGCGGGCATCGACGTCGTCGGGGTCGACGGCCACCGCGGCTCGGAAGTGCTCGACGGCGGCGGCGAGCTGGCCGCTGGTCATCAGGTGTCGACCCGCGGCGAGCTCCTGGTCGATCCGTCGCCCCAGCTCGGGAAAGAGCCCGCGGATGGCTCGGGAGCTCCATCGGGCGTGATCGGTTGCCGGCGTCTCGAGGGCGTTGCGCACCGCGGGGCGCGCGAGCACCCGCTCGAGGGCGCGGGCCACTGTCTCACGGCGGCACCCCGGCTCCGGACCCGGCCGGTCGACGGTCTCCCGGACCTCGCCCGCCGCCTCGACACCGCGTCCCGCTCCCACGGCGGTCGCGGCGCGGAGCCAGGCCACCGCGAAGGCCCCGTCCTTCAGCGTCTCGCTGCAGAAGGCGCGGTCCACTCGGAGCGACAGGACGGCGCGGGCGTCCTGATCGACAATCCAGGCGCGCGCCTCGTCCACCGAGCTGGCACGGCGGTGCACGACGCGCGCGTCGGGCAGACGAACCGCCAGCCGCTGCACGAGGACTTCGGCCTCCGGCCCGTCCGGCCACCACTCCGGCGCTCGGCCGCGGCGCACGGCCTGTTCGGGCGGCTCGAGCAGCACGACCAGTAGTCCTACCGACGACAGCTCGAGGGCCGAGTCGGGCAGGGGCGGCGGGGGCGGATCGAGGAGCTCGGCCACCCTGCGGTGGGCGGCCGCGTTCTCGGGCTCCCCCAGCGCCTCCAGGAGATCGGCCCGCAGGTGCTGGAGCTCGGCGTTGTCGGGAGAGAGCTCGAGTCCCCGCGCCGCGACCCGCGCGGCCGCCTCCAGGCGACCTTCGTCGCGCAGCAAGCGCGCGTCGTGCAGGAGCCGGCGGGCGTAGGTGTCCAGCGCCGCCTCGCTCGACTGCATCTGGGGCAGGGTCTGGTTCACGCCGGCGCCGCAACCCACCCCGAACGCGACCAACGCACCGGCCACGGCCACCGCGCGGGCCAGGCGGACGAGGGAGTCGCTCCGGCGGGCAGGGTGGGGGGTGTGGGCGCGCATCGGGTCGGTGGACTCCCTAGGTCGGACTCGGCCGGGCCGGCTCGCCTCGTTGGAGCAGCGTGTCGCGGCCGAAGTGCTCGTCGTCCCGCTCCGGGTGGTTCAGGTTGTAGTGGAGGCCCCGGCTCTCCAGCCGGAAGCTCGCTGCCCGGATCACCAGCGCCGAGACCGTGGCCAGGTTGCGCAGCTCGATCAGATCCGGCGTCAATCGGAAGTTCCAATAGTACTCGTTGATCTCTTCGCGAAGCAGCTCGATGCGCTTCTGGGCCCGGCGCAGGCGCTTGTCGCTGCGCACGAGGCCCACGTAGTTCCACGTGAAGCGGCGGATCTCGTCCCAGTTCTGGGTGATCACCACGGCCTCGTGGATCTCGGTGGCGTCGCCTTCCTCCCAGGGCGGCACCTCCCCGGTCTCGGGAATCTCGCGCCACTGGCGAATCCCCTCGGCGGCCGCGGCCTCGGCGAAGACCAGGGCCTCGAGCAGAGAGTTCGAGGCCAGCCGGTTGGCACCGTGGAGCCCGGTGCAGGCGACCTCGCCGGCCGCGAACAGGCCCGGCAGGTCGGTCTCGCCGGCCAGGTTGGTGCGCACGCCGCCGCAGCAGTAGTGGGCGGCGGGCACCACCGGGATCGGCTCCCGGGTGATGTCGATGCCGAACGAGATGCAGCGCTGGAAGATGTTGGGGAAGCGGTTCCTCACGTAGGCGGGGTCCAGGTGGCTGATGTCCAGCACCACGTAGTCGTCGCCCGACCGCTTGAGCTCGGTGTCGATGGCCCGGGCCACGATGTCGCGGGGTGCCAGGTCGGCCATCTCGTGGTAGTCCGGCATGAAGCGCTCGCCGTCGCGGGTGCGCAGCTGCGCCCCCTCGCCCCGCACCGCCTCCGAGATCAGGAACGACTTGGCCTTGGGGTGGTACAGGCAGGTCGGGTGGAACTGCATGAACTCCATGTTCGCCAGGGTGGCGCCGGCGCGGTACGCCATGGCCATCCCGTCGCCCGAGGCGATGTCCGGGTTGCTGGTGTAGAGGTAGACCTTGCCCGCGCCGCCCGTCGCCAGGAGCGTGATTCGCGCGGTGAAACGCAGCACCTGGCCGGTCGGCGACTCCAACACGTACGCGCCGAGCGCGCGGTTCGGCTCGGTGCGGCCGGCCTTGTGGGTGGTCAGCAGGTCGACGGCGCAGTGGTCCTCGAAGACCGTGATGTTTGGGTGGGCGCGGACGCGGGTCAGCAGGGCCTGCTCGATCTCGCGACCGGTGGTGTCGCGCCGGTGGAGAATGCGGCGATTGCTGTGACCGCCCTCGCGCCCGAGGTCGAAGTCCACGTCCAGCTTGCCGCCGGGAGGCCGGTCGAACTGGACCCCGTGCTTGAGCAGCGCCTCGATCGCCTCGGGTCCGCGCTCCACCACGAAGCGAACCACGTCCTCGTTGCACAGCCCGGCCCCGGCGCGAACCGTGTCGCGCAGGTGCGCTTCGAAGGAGTCCTCGGGGCCCAGCGCCGCCGCGATGCCGCCCTGGGCCCAGTTGGTGGCCGAGTCCGCGGCGCGCTTCTTCGTGATCAGACCGACGCTGCCGTGGGTGGCGACGCGCAGCGCGTAGCTGAGACCGGCAATGCCGCTGCCGATCACGAGGAAGTTGAAGTCGATCCGATCGGACATCCGGGCCCCAC
>JAPUKG010000465.1 GCA_027295775.1 Pseudomonadota bacterium | reverse complement strand
TACACGGAGGCGTGGGAGAAGGCCTGGCAAGTCACGGAGCGGGTGCTCACCGAGATCGGACGGACCAGCCGCGAAGCGGGCGCGGAGGTGCTGGTGTTCAGCGTCCCGGCGCGCTTCCAGGTCGAGCCGGAGATCCAGCGGGAAATCCGGGCGCGCTACCCGGGGCTCCGCTTCGACGCTGGCGCTCCGAGCCGGCGACTGGCCGCGCTCTGCCTCCGCAACGATCTCGCCTTCGTCGACCTCCTCCCCGCGTTTCAGCGCGCCCACGCCGCGGGCGAGGGTCCGCTCTTTCATCAGCGCGTCGACCACCACTGGAACGCCGGCGGTCACGCTCTCGCCGCCCGCGAGATCGCGCGGCACCTGACGTCGGGATCGGGCTTCGCGGGATCTCCCGTCAGCCGCCGGTGAAGTTCGGCCGGCGCTTCTCCATGAAGGCCTTCATGCCCTCGATCTGGTCCGCGCTGCCCATGGTCTTCATCACGGCACGGCGCTCCTCGGCGAGGGCCTCCTCGAGGGAGCGCTCACCGGCGCCCACGACGCAGCGGAGGACGCCCGCCACGGCCAGGGGGGGCATGGCGGCCAGCTCCCGGGCGAGCGCGTGACCGCGCTCGCGGAGCTCGGCGTTGGGCCAGACCTCGTGCACCAACCCGATGCGCAGGGCCTCGTCGCCCGAGATCTTCTTGGCGCGCAGGATCATGTCGAGGGCGGCGTCGCGCCCGACGCAGCGGGTAAGCCGCGCGGTCCCGCCCCAGGCGGGGACCGTGCCCAGGTCCAGCTCGGGCAACCCGATCTTCGCCCCCTCGGCGGCGGCGAGCCGGAAGTGGCAGGCCAGCGGCAGCTCGAGACCGCCGCCCAGACAGTACCCGTAGAGGAGCGCGATGGTCGGCTTCTCCAGGCTCTCGATCGCGGCGAGTACGCTCAGCCGCTGGTCGAAGACGGCCTCGATGCCACCCTTCTGCTTCACGCCTTCGGGCAGCTGCTTCAGGTTCATGCCGACCGAGAAGTGCTCGTCGCCGGCGCCCGTGAAGACCAGCGCCCGCACAGACGGGTCGGAGGCCAGCTCGGGAATCAACGCCTCCAACTCGTCCATGTACTCGAGGGTCATGCGGTTGCGGGGCGGATCGTTGTTGACGATCGTGACCACGCCGCCGTCGTGCTCGACGATCAGGGCGTCGCTCATCGGGGCATCTCCAGGAGCTCGATCAGGCTCCGCCCGAGCGCCTTCGAGGTCTCCACATAGGCGAAGGCCACCGTCGGTCCGAAGCGCTTGTAGAAGACGGTCTCGCAGCCCGCGGCCACCAGCACCTCGAGCCTCTTCTCCAGGTCGTCCACCCGGAAGCGCACATGGTGGAGTCCCTCCCCGTGCGCGCGCAGGTGCTCGCTGTGGGGGGTGTCGCCCTCCAGCACCTCGATCAGCTCGATCTCGACGGGACCGCTGTTGTTGACTGCGAGCTTGAGCGTGCAGTCGGCGACGGTGCCGCGGATCAGGCAGCCCTCGAGGGGCGCCTCCGAGACTTCGAACGGACCGTAGAGTGCCTCGTAGTGCGGGAGCGCGCGGTCCAGGTCCTCGACCGCGTAGGCCACCTGATCGATGGGCCCGAGACCCAGACTGCCGCCGAGCTCGTTCGACACGTTCGCCTCCTCCTCTCCGCCCCCCAATCTGTTTATAGTAGATGACCCGCCCGTCACGGAGGCCCCCATGTCCGTCCCGCTGTACCGATCGCGCCCCGGAGGCTTCGACATCAAACCCGCCTCCCGGCCCGAGGCCCTTCGGGTGCACGACGGGAGGGTGCACGACGGAATCTGGCTGTCCGAGGGGCTCTCCAACGCCTACCTGGTCGTGACGCGGGCGGGCCGCGTGGTGATCAACACCGGCATGGGGTTCGAGGCCCCCGTGCACAAGCGCAACTTCGACGCGGTCGACGGCGGGCCGGTCCGGTACATCCTGCTCACCCAGGGACACGTGGACCACGTGGGCGGCGTCGATCTCCTGCGCGGGCCGGACACGGAGATCGTGGCCCAGGCCGGGAACCCCGCCCACCAGGCGGACGACGCGCGCATTGCCCGCTTCCGCGCGGCCCGGAGCGGCTTCGCCTTCGCCCGCGCCATCGGCGAGGCCGCCCGCACCATGCGCGAGAAAATCGGCGGCCCAGTGCCCACGCAATCGGTGCCCGAGCCCACGATCACCTTCGAGGACCGCACCCGCTTCGAGCTGGGCGGCGTGCGCTTCGAGCTCCTGGCAACGCCGGGCGGCGAGACCGCCGACTCGATGGTGGTATGGCTGCCCGACGAGCGCGTGTGCTTCACCGGCAATCTCTTCAGCGCGCTGTTCGGACACTTTCCCAACCTGGTGACGATCCGCGGCGACCGCTACCGCGAGGCCCTGCGCTTCATCGAGTCCCTGGAGCGGGTCCTCGCCCTCGAGCCCGAGCTGCTGCTGGTGGGGCACCATCAGCCCGTGTCCGGAAGCAGCCTGATCCGCAGCGAGCTCGAGCGCCTGCGCGGGGCCGTCCAATACGTCCACGACGAGACCGTGCGCGGCATGAACGCCGGCACAGACGTGCACGAACTGATGCGCGACATCCGGCTTCCCCGCGAGCTCGAGGTGGGTCAGGGCTACGGAAAGGTGTCGTGGAGCGTGCGCGCCATCTGGGAGACCTACGCGGGCTGGTTCCATCACCGCTCGACGACCGAGCTCTACCCGGTCCCCGCGTCCAGCGTGCACGGCGACCTGGTGGAGCTGGCGGGCGGCCCGGACGCGGTGGCGAAGCGCGCACGAGAGAAGCTCGACGCTGGCGCACCGCTCGAGGCGATCCACCTGGCCGAGGTCGCGCTCGGCGCGGTGCCGGGACACCGCGGCTCCCTCGGAGCGAGCATCGACGCCCACGAGCAGCTGCTCGCCGAGAGCGAGAACTTCTGGGAGACCTCGTGGCTGCGCAAGCAGGTGGGCGAGCTGCGCAGCCTCGTCGAGTCACGGCCAGAAGAGGGCGCGGGATGACGGCGCCGGACATCCGGATCGACGACCTGGCGAACCCGGTACTGACGCCGCTTCAGCGGCAGATCATCGACGCCGCCGGAAGGATGTCCGTCGAGTGGAGCGAGCAGGCCGTGCTCGAGGAGGCGCGCAAGCGCACCGGGCTCTCGGACTTCGGCGCCGACGACTTCCGCGAGCGGCTCCGCGTGTGGCTCGCCAGCGTGGAGGAGGATCGCGAGCTGGGACCGGTGGGACGGGTGGGCGTGTACCGCGACCTGGTCCGCTACGCCTCGAACCGGCTGCGCTTCGAGGATCTCCTCGGTCGCCACCCCGAGATCCACGAGGTGCGGATCGAGCGCCCGATCGTGATCGGTGGCCTGCCCCGCTCGGGCACGACCCACCTGCTGAACCTGATCTCCGCCGACGACCGACTGCGCTCTCTTCCCTACTGGGAGAGCCTGGAGCCCATCCCCGATCCCGCCGAGACCGCGGGGCCGGACGGGGTGGATCCGCGGCTCGCGCGCTGCCGCGAGAGCTACGCCCAGCAGGACGCCTTCATGCCGCTGCTGAAGAACATGCACGACATGGCTCCCGAGCACGTGCACGAGGAGATCGAGCTGCAGGGACTCGACTTCTCCTCCTACGAGCTCGAGTGGATTGCGACCGTACCGCGCTGGCGCGATTACTACCTGGAGCACGACCAGACTCCCCACTACGCCTACCAGAAGAGGGTGCTCCAGGCGCTCCAGTGGCTGCGCGGTCCGGACCGGTGGGTGCTGAAATCGCCCCAGCACATGGAGCAGCTGGTGCCGCTGCTCCAGACCTTTCCGGACGCGACGGTGGTGTTGACCCACCGCGATCCGGTGTCCGTGATCGCGTCGACCATCACCATGCTCGCCTACGGTGACCGCGTCCGGCGACTGCGGGTCGATCCGCCGGCGGTCGCAGCGTACTGGATCGACCGCATCGAGCGCCTGCTCCGGACCTGCGTGCGCGACCGGGAGAAGCTCTCGGCGGACCGCAGCCTGGACGTCTACTTCCACGAGTTCATG
>JAPUKG010000464.1 GCA_027295775.1 Pseudomonadota bacterium | reverse complement strand
GACGTCGAGCCCATGATCAACGTGCTCGGCGCCTTCTTCGAAGCGGACTAGTGCTGCCGGGCCGACCGCGCCGCTCCGCCGCGGCGATCGGCGCTCTCCTCTTGCTCGCGGCCCCGGTCGGCGCAGAGGATGAGCCGCCGGTGGACCTGAGCGCCGCGCTCGAGCCGATCCGTGTCGAGCATCGACTCCCGGCCCTCGCCGGCCTCGTCCTCCAGAAGGGCGAGGTGATCGCGCTCGGCGCCACCGGGGTGCGCCGGCGCGGGTCCAGGACACCGGTCAGCGTCGACGACTCCTGGCACCTGGCCTCCTGTACGAAGGCGATGACCGCGACGCTGGCTGCGCGGCTCGTCGAGCGAGGCGACTTGCGCTGGGACACGCGCGTGGAGGAGGCCTTCCCGGATCTTCGCGACGGCATGAGTCCCGACTACCGGCCAGTGCGGTTGACGGCGCTGCTCGGCCACCGCGCCGGCGTTCCCGGCGACATCACCCGGTTCCCGATCTGGAGCTGGCTGTGGTCGAACCGCGGCAGCACCGCGCAGGAGCGCGCCGAGCTGGTGGCGACGCTGCTCGGCATGAAGCCCGAGGCGAAGCCGGGCACGCGCCACATCTATTCCAATGGCGGCTACACGATCGCAGGGGCGATGACGGAGCGAGCGGCCGGCGAGAGCTGGGAAGCGCTCATGCGGCGCGAGGTGTTCGAGCCGCTTGGCATGGGGAGCGCTGGATTCGGTCCGCCCGGGGCCGACCCGGCCGACGCGGACACTCAGCCCTGGGGCCATTCCGACCAAGGGAGGCGGGCTCTGCGCCCGGATGATCCCCGGGCTGACAATCCCGCGGCGATCGGGCCAGCGAACGCCGTCCACGTCTCGCTGCGCGACTGGGCGCGCTTCGTGGCTGTACACATGGACGGCGGGCGCGCCGCGGGCGGCTACCTCCGCGAGGAGACCTTCCGTGTGCTGCACACGCCGCTCGACGGCCAGGACTATGCGCTCGGCTGGATCGCCACCGATCGCCCCTGGGGCGGGGGCCGCGTCCTGACGCACGCGGGGAGCAATACGATGTGGTACGTCGTCGTGTGGATGGCGCCGATGCGCGACTTCGCCGTGCTCGTGGCGACCAACCAGGGCGGCGACCGCGCGGCCAGGGGGACGGATGCGGCCGTGGGCGCCCTGATCCATTGGAATCAAGACTCGCGCTAGGAAGCCTTCGGCTCCCGGACGATCCCGAGTGTCTCGCGCAGATATCGCTCCACCGCGTCGTTGATCTCCTCCGGGTACTCGAGCAGCCCGAAGTGCGTGGCTGCCGGGACCACGTGCAGCTCGGCTCGCGGCAGCCGCTTGGCCAGGTCCCGAGCGCGGTGCTCGGGGATGAAGCGGTCCTGCCCGCCTGCGATCACCAGGGTGGGGGTCGAGATCGACGCCAGCAGGTCCGCGGCGTCGTGCTCGTTCAAGAGCTCGAAGATCTCGGCGTAGGCGCGCAGGTCGAGCTGGGCCCAATCGACGGCGATCTCCTGGAAGCGGTCCCGATCGAGATCGGGGGCCATTACGCGCAGCCACTGACCGATCGAGACGAAGCCGTCCGAGACGAGCCGCGAGCCCGCCAGCAGCCCGCCGAGCCCGTTGAAACCGCGCCCCACCACGCGCATCAGGCGAAAGGCGACCCGTGCGAGCTGCTCGCTCCGCGGGGAGTCGAAGGCGAGACGAAGGGGATGTCCCGCCACGCCGTTCAAGAGCACGAGCCCGCGGGCCAGGTCGGGATGGGTACGGTGGAGCTCGAGGGCAACCTGGGTGCCCATGCTCCAGCCGAGCAGGACCGGATGCTTCACCCGCTCTCGCTCCAGCAGGAAGAGCAGGTCGCGCACGTGGTGGGTGAGGGCGTAGTCCTCGGGGTCCAGGGCCGGGCCCGAGCCGTAGATCCCGCGGTAGTCCCAGCTCAGGATCCGGAACTCCTCGGCGAACCGCTCCACGAGCGGCGCCCAGATCTGCCAGCCCGCGCCCAGGCCGTTGCACAGGATCATGGGCACGCCGTCGCGCCGACCGCCCTCGTACCAGGTGAGCTCGGTCTCGTCGTAGCTGAGCAGGCGCGCGGCCCGGAGCAGGGGAACGGGCATCTCGGCTGAAGTCTACCCCGCGGGAGCACGGGTCGGCCCGTCTTCGCGGGGACGCGCGACCACTTTCTGCGAAACCAGTTCGCCCGTGCCGTGTGTAAGCAGCAGGAGGAACCGATGAAGGCTGTCTCTCGGATCGGAAGGATTGGAGTGGCAGTGGGCGCACTCTTCCTCGGGGCGGCCGTGGCCGGGCCGGCTTCGGCCTGGGAGGAGAGCGAGTGCCGCGAGGACTGCCAGGAGGCGCGGAAGATCTGTCACAGGGCGGCAAAGGCCGCCCATCGGGTGTGCTGGGACCACTGCCAGGAGCACATCGCCGACGCGCTGCGGCGCGCCCGGACCCTCTGCGACCAGGAGGAGCTGACGCCGCTGCAGTGTGCGCGCCTGGTGTCCGAGGCCGGCGTGTACGCGGCCCACGAGTGCCGCGAGGACTGCCGCAAGGTGAAGCGGCGCGCCCGGAAGGCCTGCAGGAACGATCGCGAGGAGTGCCGCAGGGTCTGCGTGCCGGACGATCCGGAGTGCGCCCTCGACTGTCGCGATGACTTCGTGGGCTGCCGCGTCGACCTGGACGAGTGTCAGGGCGAGTGCCCCGCCGCCCACGAGGCGGAGGTCGCGGAGTGCGACGAGTTCGTGAGCGACGTGTGCGACCCCGAGGCCTACGCCCAGTGCCTCCACGAGGCGCGGGCACACGCCCGCCTGTGCCGGGACGAGTGCCACGGCGAGCACACCTGTGCCCCGGACCTGCGCGAGTGCCTGGGCGACTGCCGGGTCGATGCGGACTCCGACGGAGAAGGAGACGGGTAGAAGGCCGTTCCCACCGCCCCACGAATTTCGAGCCCCCGGACATCTCCGTGAGCTAGATCACATCGGCGGCGGTCGGCCAGAAGGAAGACTAGACTCTCGCCCAACCCCAAACACCTCTTCGGAGGGGAGGATTCCATGCTTCTTACAGCCACACTCCGGGTTCTTGCCCTGACTGCAGCACTCGCCCTCTGCATGGGCGGCGTCGCCTATGGCGATGAGGCAGCCGAAGGGTCGGAGAGCACGCCCGTCGAGACCGCACCGCCGGCCGACGACGCGACCGCGACGGACGAGGCCAGCGAGTCGACCGAGGCCGAGGCCGATGCTCCCGCAGACGAGGAGTAGCGCCCGGCGCGACCCAACTCTCTGAACCCCTGAAGTACAGCCAAGCCCCGCCGGCACCGGTCCGGCGGGGCTCTTGCGTTTCCGGACGGGTTACCCGCTCAGCACCGCGCGCCCCACCACCTTGAGCTCGAGGATTGGCTTCACACCCTCGAAGATGGGGAGCACCTGGGCGTCGACGACGTAGCGGCTGATCGGGTACTCCTCGGCGTAGCCCCAGCCGCCGTGCATCAGCTGGCCCTGCTGGCAAACCTCGACGGCCACGTCGCAGGCGAGGAGCTTGGCCTGCGCGGCAAGTGTCGCGGCTGCCCGTTCGTCTTCGTCCATGGCGCTGGCTGCCGCGTAGGTGATGGCGCGGGCGCCGGCCAGCTTGGCGGCCATGCGGCCCAGCGTGTACTGGGTGAGCTGGAACTCCGAGATCGGCCGATCGAACTGCACCCGGTCGACGACGTAGCGCGCGGTCTCCTCGAGTGCCGCCTGGCCGAGACCGCAGGCGCGCCCGCCGGTCTGCAGCC